>CAZUFQ010000005.1:0-28213 GCA_964618735.1 uncultured Enterobacteriaceae bacterium | reverse complement strand
GTGAAGTAAGTGAATGTCAAAGGAATGAAACTGTTCGGGAAGGAAGTCTATCCATGGCTCAAGGAGCTGGGGGTAGGGGTGTAATTTTTGTAAGTGTTCAGGTATCAGCAATCAGTTGGACTAAAAAACTCAGTTCTGTAGACTGGGATGACGCGGAGCAAATCCCGGCGGCTTCTTCTTGTGGGATGGAAAATGCCTCGAAAGATCCGAGAGCTTATCCGCGATCCCAACGCAGTGGGATTTTACGAAATCCGCATGTGGCGGCACAAGTAGCGCTGCTAGCTTGTCCAGCCATGCGACAGGCGAAGGAGATCGGCTAGGTGTCAACCAGGAATGACGGCAGCGGAACGTCGCGAATCCTCACGCTGGTCTTCACTGACCTGGCGGACTCCACCGCGCTGAAGGCGCGGCGGGGGGATCAAGCCGTCGGCGAGCTGATTACTCGGTATCGGACGCATGTGCAACGGCTGGCGGCGGAGTCGGGCGGTCGCATCATCGACTGGGCGGGAGACGGCTGCTTTCTGACCTGCGAGACGCCTAGCGCGGCGGTCCTGTTCGCGTTGCGGCTCCAGCAGACGCACGGTGAAGAGTCCGATCTCCCCGGCGTACGCATCGGCATGCACCTGGGCGAGGTGAGCGAACGACCCGACCCTGATGGTGATAGTGCGCATCCCCGTGTCGAAGGTCTTGCCGTCGATCTTGCTTCCCGCATCTCTGGCCTTGCCAGACCGGGACAGGTGCTGATGTCATCCTCGGTGGCTGACAACGCGCGCCAGCGCCTCGACAGCACAGCTTTCGGCCAGCCGATCGGCTGGCGGACCCATGGCAGCTATGTCCTGAAAGGGTTCGATGAGACGTTGGAGATCCGCGAAGCTGGGATCGAGGGCATGGCATCCTTCGAAGCGCCGGCGGTGAGCGAAAAGGCGACACCGGCGCGGCCCTCGGGATCTACGACGACAGGGAGGAGGATGCTACCCGTCGCGCTCTTATCGGTGGTCGTGCTGGGCACTACGGTCGCTTATCTCCTCTGGGCGCGTGTGCCGGATCGTTCGAGCATGCCGCATACACCGAGTGCCTCCCCATCCACCGTAGTGCCGCCGTCAGCCAGGAAGTCCATCGCGGTGCTGCCGTTCGTCAACATGAGTTCGGACAAGGAGAACGAGTATTTCAGCGACGGTATCACCGAAGACTTGATCTCCGCGTTGTCGAAGGTGTCAGGCTTGCACGTGGCGGCGCGCACCTCGTCGTTCGCCTTCAAGGGCAAGAACGAATCCATCGAAAGTATCGGCGCGCAACTGCACGTCGACGCCGTGCTCGAAGGCAGTGTGAGCAAAGTGGGCAATCAGGTACGGATCACCGCCCAGCTCATCAACACTGCCGACGGCTATCATCTGTGGTCGGAGAGCTACGACCGCGAGTTACAGGACATCTTCGCCATCCGCAGCCAAGTGGCGCAGACGGTGGCGCAGGCGCTGCAGGTCACCCTCGCTGCCAGTGAGCGCCAGACGCTCGCACAGAAGCCCACCAAGGACATGGAAGCGTATCAGCTCTATTTGAAGGGACGCCATGCGGCCGCGACGTTTGCCGACTATGGCAACGCCATACGGTACTTGCCGCAAGCGATTGCGCGCGACCCCAGCTATGCGTTGGCCTACAATGGCCTGGCCTACTACTACTGGAGCGTCACCGACGGGCTGATGGGAAGCGAGGCGCTGCCACGCGCCCGCGAGGCGGCCGAGAAGGCGCTGCAGCTCGATCCGTCGCTGGCGGAGGCGCACGTCTGGCTGGGCCTCGTGCGCTGGTTGTATGATCGGGACTACGCCGCGGCGCGCCGCGAGTTCCAAACGGCGATCACAATGCAGCCCGACTTGGCCTCCGCCCATGAATACAACGGATGGTATTTGGTAGCCTCCGGCCACATTGATGAAGGACTCGCCGAGTCGCGGCGCGCGGTCGAGCTCGATCCGTTGTCGCCGGAAATCAACACCGTACTGGGCTTCAACCTCTACTTCGCTCGTCGCTACGATGAAGCGATCAAGCAACTGCGCACCGCGGTCACTATCGATCCCGACTACTGGTGGGCGCACGAGTGGCTCGGGCGTGCGTACGCGCGCGTAGGCAGGTTCGCCGAAGCCGTCGTCGAGCTGCACAAGGCCCAGCGGTTGGAAGGCTCGGGGAATACAGAGATCGAGGGGGCCCTGGGGCGTGCGTATGCGGATGCTGGCGACAGAACCGAAGCGACCAAGGTCCTCGCCCGCCTGCGCGAACGTGCGCGAGATGAGTTCGTTTCCGCTGCTTTCATTGCGACCATCCACATCGGTCTCGGTGAGATGGATGAGGCCCTCGCGGCGCTGGCGCAGGCGGAGAAGGAACACTCGTACTACGTCGGCTTCTGGGAGGTCGACTCCGAACTCGACCCGTTGCGGTCCGACCCGCGTTTCACGGCGCTGCTGAAGAAAGTGGGGCTGGAGCCGTAAACGGTGACGCTCAATCGTTAAGCTCTGTGGGAGAAAGAGAAGAGCAACACTGCTGGACAAGCCAGTGTGGCACAAGGCGACAGGACCGGCCACAGCTGAGTTTTGAGGTAGCCTCTCGTGGTCCCGCATTAATTTTGATGGTCCGAATCGTGCCGGCAGAACCCCCTCACCCTAGCCCTCTCCCACGAGGGGAGAGGGGATTGGCTGGTGTAGCTGTTTTGTCCTCTCTCCCCTGGCGGGAGAGAGGGAGAGAGAGGGGGAATCACGATACACCCCCTCAAATCTGTTGCGATGAAGCACTAGGCCTGTTGCACCGCATGAGTCAGGGAGGTTAATGAACTCTTGGCGTCGCCATAGAGCATGCCAGTATTTGGCTTGAAGAAGAGCGGATTCTCTAATCCTGAAAACCCTTTGCCTTTGCCTCGCTTGAGCACGATCACGGAGTGGGCCTTATCTACTTCAAGGATCGGCATGCCGGCAATGGGGCTGTGCGGGTTATCTCGCGCATCGGGATTCACCACGTCATTTGCCCCGATGACCACAGCCACATCCGTAGTGGGAAAGTCTGGATTGATTTGCTCTAACTCATACAATAACGAGTACGGCACGTTCGCTTCCGCCAGCAGCACGTTCATGTGCCCAGGCATCCGTCCCGCTACTGGGTGAATGGCGTACTTCACTGTCACTCCGCGTGATTCGAGTACGTCTGCCAGTTCTCGCACGGCGTGTTGCGCTTGCGCGGTCGCCATGCCGTAGCCCGGGACAAACACCACTTGTCGCGCATACGCCATCTGGACGGCGACATCTTCGGCTACGACTTCGCGCATGACTCCATCCGTCTGCGTGCTCGCCGCACTGGTTTCTGTGCCGAATGCGCCAAACAATACGTTATTTATGGAACGGTTCATGGCCTTACACATGAGAATCGAGAGGATGAAGCCGGAAAATCCGTCGAGCGTACCAGCAATGATGAGGACGTTATTCCCGATCGCAAATCCTGTTGCGGCCGAAGCCAGTCCTGCATACGAGTTCATGAGCGACATCACCACCGGCATGTCCGCGGCGCCAATGGGGAGAACGAGCAAAACACCGAACAAGAAAGCGAGACCCACCATAAGGTAAAATAGCGGGCCTGCTCCAGGAAAGAATATCAAGGAGACAAAGATTATCGCGGTTATAATGAAGAGAGAAATGTTAAAGACGTTTTGTCCTTTGTAGGTGATGGGCGCCCCGCGCACCAATTCGCGCAGTTTGGCGAATGCCATCATACTCCCAGTGACCGTGATGCCGCCAAACATGACTTCGAAACCGATCGCCGTCATTTTGAAGGAGCCCAGCTCTGCCCCATGTCGGTAGTATTCAGAAATGCCGACCAGAGATGCGGCTAAGGCGCCGAAGGCGTGCGAGAGTGCTGTTCGTTCAGGCATGGCGGTCATGGGCATCCAGATCGACATAGCGGCCCCGATCAGCGACCCCAGAATGAGTCCCGCGATAATCCAGTCGTAGCGGATGATCTCGTGGCGGACGAGCGTCCCCACAATCGCCATCAACATCCCCAGCGCCGCCAGGTTCATTCCGCGCCGCGCTGTGTCAGGATGACTCAGGGCTTTCAGGCCAAAAATGAACAGAATCGAAGCGGCGAGGTAGGTAAATTCGCTGAAATATGCCATCCGTGATGCTCTCCTGCTGCTTGGGGTATTAGTGCTGGGTTTGTTCTTTTCTCCGGAACATTTTCAACATACGATCCGTAATCATGAAGCCACCGACAACGTTGATGGTGGCTGCTACAACCGCAACGAACCCCAGGGCTGTACTCGTGGCGTTATAATCTCCGCCGGCTGTCACCAGTGAACCGACGAGCGAGATCGCTGAGATGGCGTTAGTGGCGGACATCAAGGGGGTGTGCAGCAGCGGCGGAACACGGGAAATGACTTGATAGCCAAGAAATGCAGCAAGGGCAAATACATAGAGCGAAGCCATTAGTACTTCCGGACTCACGAGAAGATCTCCCTTCTATCCAATCTACTAATTGTTCTTTCTTTCGAGGGCAGCGGCCACACGGGGATTGAGCACCTTGCCGGCGTGCGTGACGCACGCTGGCCCAAGGATATCGTCTTCTAAATTGATCCGCAGTCCTCCATTGTCAATAAGCAGCATCAAAAATGTTGTCACGTTACGTGAATACAATTGACTGGCGTGCACAGGGACCGTAGCGGCCAGATTTAACGGCGCCAGAATCGTCACGCCTTCTCGATTCACCTCTTGATCGGGTTTTGTCAACGCGCAATTGCCGCCGGAAGCTCCTGCCAAATCGACAATCACTGAACCGCGCTTCATGCTGGCGACCGCTTCCTCAGTAACTAAAAGTGGAGCAGGTCGGCCCGGCACTTGCGCGGAAGTCACGATGCAATCCGCATGGTGCGCCGCTTTCGCAATGAGGGCGCGGCTGCGGTTCATGACTTCTTCTCCTACTTCTTTCGCATATCCGCCGGCATCCTCAGTTTGTAAACCCCCGAGGTCGACTTCCAGAAAGGTTGCGCCGAGCGACCGCACCGCTTCCCCAGCCGCGGCGCGAATATCGAACCCTTCTACCACAGCTCCAAGCCTCCGCGCCGTGGCGATGGCCTGGAGTCCGGCGACGCCCGCGCCAAGCACTAGCACCCGCGCCGGCGGAACTGTTCCTGCCGCAGTCATTAGCATGGGAAACATGCGCGGCATACGTTCAGCCGCCATCACAACCGCTTTGTAGCCAACGATCGTCGCCATCGAGGAAAGTCCATCCATGGCTTGCGCCCGCGTAATGCGAGGGACCAATTCCATCGCAAATACGGTGAGTCCGCACGTTACTGCAGGACCCAAAGCCTCAGGCTCGTCAAGCGGACGTAAAAATCCAAAGAGTACTGCTCCAGTCTTGAGCAGGTAGAAGTCATCCTCTACTGGACAGTTGACCGTTACCAACACATCGGCCGACTGTATCAGATGGGCGCGATCTTTAGAGACAACGGCGCCGGCGGCTTTGTAGTCCTCGTCGCTCGCGCCCGCGGCCAAGCCCGCTTCGCTTTCCACGGTGACAACTGCCTTCAAAGCCACGAGTTTTTTGACGGATTCCGGGACGAGCGCGACCCGCGTTTCTTTTTCCGTCCGTTCTTTCAGCACTGCGATCTGCATTACCCCTCCTTACAAATGAACGTAGTCGGCATTCTCACGGGTCCTCATGGCGCGAGTACAAACCGCCTCCCTCTTCAAGATTGAAAGTGAAGCGAAGCGACAAAAAGCGCAAGACCGGTCGGTATTTTATCCCCCCAAACTGGGCGTCTCACTGATAATCCCGACTTCGTCCGAAGGAGTTTGACCACCTCGTTCCCAGGCTCTGACTGGGAACGCAACTCTGAGTGAGGGAAAGCCATGCCCAGGCAGAGTCTGGGCATGAGGAGATAGGGAGAGACACCCTTCCCTTCGTCGACTGTCGTTCCTGACAAAAATCTTGCATCGCTGCGTGAATAGACTTTCAGCACTAGAGATTTCTGTGTTGGCGCCGATTCCCTCTCTGGCGCCTATGGAGTTTGGGAACGCCATCTCTGCAGAGGAGGACCGATGAAGACTCGTGTTGCTGTCGCTATTGCCGCCAAAAAGTCCCACGTTGACCCGCCCAAACAGTCGAAAGATAAGCCGCGATTCCTGAAAAACCTGACTATTCCTTTGATCGTACCGCTATTTTTGCTCGCCACGCTCATCTTCTTTTGGTGGCGTGCGCCTTTACAACAACCTATCGAAGCCCTTGTCTCTTCCAATTACCGCTCCGGGTTAGTCAGTTTGGCTGGCAGCATTGGTTTAGTGAGCTTTTACTTCTTGACGATGAGGAAGAACAAAAGGAAGGGTGGCGAGAAAGCTTCCGAATCGCACGCATCTGACACGACTGTGCAAAACAAAGCGCCTTGCTCTCAAGAACGCGAACTGCGGGAAAGAAAGCAGCACGAAGCGGAGATATTGAGCGCGACAGATATTTTGACTTCGGTGATTGAAAATCTCCTACAGACCACGAACGAACTTGCGTCAAGCGCGACGCAAATGGCCGCCGCTCTCACACAAACCACTACGACCGTGGAAGAAGTGCAACAAACGGCGGCGCTCTCCAGCGAAAAGGCGCAACAGGTGTTGGTTGCCGCTCAGAATGCCGCCCAAGTGTCGCAGGCAGGTAAACAGGCGACCGAAGACACTATCTCGGAAATGCACAAGATTCACGAGCAGATGAGGGTCATTAGCGAAAGTATTCAACGGCTGAGTGAGCAGAGTCAGACCGTGCGTGACATCATTGATACTGCGAATGACCTTGCCGAGCAATCCAACGTGCTCGCCGTCAACGCAGCCATTGAAGCGCAGAAAGCTGGGGTGCATGGCGGCGGTTTTGTCATTGTCGCCCAGGAAGTGCGCAGCCTTGCGCAACAGTCGAAAGATTCGACGACACAGGTGCAAGAAATTCTCACTGATATTGAAAACGCGACCGACGGCGCCGTACAAAACACGGCCCAGGGCGCTAAAGCCGCAGAGGCAGGGATGCACCAGTCGGTTGAAGCGGGTGAGGCGATCCGCCTGCTTTCTCAAAGCGTGCAGGAATCCGCCCAGAGTGTGGCTCAGATTGCCGCTTCTAGTCAGCAGCAAATGCTGGGCATAGAACAGCTCGTTCAGGCTGTGCGCAGTATGCAAGAAGGCAATACGCAAACAGCCACAGGCGTCCAACAGCTCGAAACGTCTATACAGCGACTCCAACAATTAGCTCAACGCCTAACGACGTTAAAGGAACGACTAGCCGGGGGAAATCCGAGCGGCGTCGCTTCCGAATCGACTTCACTCGCGAAGGCGGCGTAAGCCCCTACGAATTGTCTTGCCAAAGGAAGTTGTTCGGAAAGCGGGCTTCAACGTGACAAGAGAACTATCGAGACACACAGCAGAAACTCCTCTCGGCATGGAAACCGTCCGTTCCTTTCTTGTTTGCACCTTAGGGTCTCAAGTCTGTGATTTTCCTCTTGCCATTGTGAAACGTGTGCTCCGCGCCGCCGCGGTGCGTCCCCTGCCCCAAACTCCACAAGGCGTCTTAGGCGTCGTGGACATTGCTGGGCAGCGTATTCCAGTCTTCACGCTACGCCCACGGTTGGGGCTGTCGACGCGCGCGCTTGATCCCAATGACCGCTTTGTGATGACGCGCACGGCGCAGGGGCCTCTTATTTTTATCATGGATACAGTCGTCGAAGTGCGCGACTATGAACCGGAGAAGGAAATCGTTCCTCACCCTAGCATTGCCAAAGTGAAGAACTGTGCTGGGTTGGAATATATGGCTGACGGACAGATACTTATCAATGATATAGACTTAATTTTTTCAGTGGAAGAACAACAACTATTGTTATCGGCCCGGGCCGTTGCGTAGGAGAGTTAATTGAGCAACAGCGCCTCCTCTCCTCTGTTCGAGCAAGTAAGCCAGCGTATCGAAACCTGGATGGGCTTGTTTTTCCCCCGAGAACGCTTGGGAGATTTGGAGCGCAAACTCCAAGCAGCCGCCTCGGCCCTGGGGTGTGATAATGCGGAGGCCTGCGCCCGGTTGTTGACCTCTTCTCTTGTGACAAAACAACAGATCGATCTGTTAGCAACCTTTCTCACGGTGGGAGAAACGTACTTTTTCCGTGAGCCGAGCAGCCTGGCAATAGTGGAACAGTATTTACTCCCCCAGCTTTTGCACGAACGTCGCTCCGTTGCTCGACACTTACGCATCTGGAGCGCAGCATGTTGTACGGGAGAAGAGCCCTATTCCATTGCGATCATGCTGCACCGGCTGTTATCCGACCTGCCTTCGTGGAAGATCACCCTGCTCGCCACGGACCTCAGCCGCCGGTTTTTGCAAAAAGCGACAGAGGGCGTCTATGGTCAATGGTCGTTCCGCGCTGTGCCCGCCGCTATGCAAAGGCAATATTTTCATCAAGCGCCAAACGACCGCTATAGCATTCGTCCCGACGTGAAACAGTTAGTCACCTTTGCCCAACTCAATCTGGCTGACAATCAATATCCGTCTCCTGCAACTGACACCGTCGGCATGGACATCATTTTTTGTCGCAACGTCTTGATCTATTTCTCTACGGAGCGGACCAAGCAGGTCATTGAGAATTTCTATCAGTGCTTGAATGATGGCGGTTGGTTGATTGTCAGTCCTGTCGAAACCGCCCTCGCCATAGAATCTTCTTTTACTCCCGTCCATTTTTCTGGAGTGATGCTATTTCGGAAAGATGCAAAGAAGAAGGCGGAGCTTTTTCTCAACAACCCTGTTGCTCTGGCGTCAACCGTTGAGCGCTCGGCGCCAAAGGAGCTGAGCTTTTCCGCTCCTGACGCGCCGGCTGCTGAGTTTGGCGCCGAGCGTTTGCTGTTGGAAACGCCAAAAAGCGATTCGCTAGAGGACTCCGACCAAGAAGTCCGACGGGAGATGATGCTGCACGCGTATGAGGAGGCGGATTCAGCCTACGCCTGTGGACGTTACGCAGACGCGATTGAGAAATTGTTAACAATTCCGTGGGATGAGGATCCCGAGATTTTTCCTTCTCCCTCCGCGCGTGAACAGGGCATGGAGCTGCTGACGCGCGCTTATGCAAATCAGGGACGACTCGCCGAAGCTCGGTTGTGGTGCGACCGCGCCCTGACGGTGAACATGCTGGATCCAGGGTTGCACTATCTCCGCGCCACTATTGCGCTTGAATGCGGACAGGAAGCTGAGGCCCAGCTGTCGCTCACTCACGCTGTAACCCTTGACCAACACTTTGTCCTTGCCCATTTCGCCCTAGGCGTCCTGGCGCGCCAACGGCGCAAATGGCAAGAAGCGCGGGAGCACTTTGCCGCGGCGCTGGCTTTGCTGCGCCAATATCATCCCGACGATATTTTGCCGGACTCTGAGGGAATGTCTGCAGGAAGACTGGCGCAGATTCTCACGGAGATGAACGAGAAATTGTAGAGGAGTAAAACGTATGAAAGGGGAAAAGCCCTTTACCGCTGCGACAAACAACAAGACCGGATTCGTGCAGGCCCCGGCGACGCACGACAACTTCAGTGAAATGATCACACTAACGCCGCAGCAAAAACGACGCATCCTCGAACAACGTGCTCACGCTTTAGCGCAGAGCAGCGCGCAAGATGGTGAGCAAGTAGAAACGTTACAGATCGTCGAGTTTGCTCTTGGGTCGCAACGCTATGCCGTTGAAACGAGTGACGTTCGGGAAGTCCAACACGTCGCTACTATTACGCCGATTCCGTGCACGCCGTCATTCGTCCTCGGCGTCATCAATGTGCGAGGACGCATTTTGTCTGTCATCGATCTGCTTGACTTCTTTTACCTTCCGGCGACGCGCACCTCGCAGAACAACGCTGTGATCGTCTTGGGCGGAGAAGAGTTGGAAGTAGGAGTATTAACTGAGGGAATCCTCGGAGCGCGCGCAGTCCCCGTGCAAGAATTCCATGCCGTCCCGTCGGGGTTTTCCGGAATCCACGAGGCTTATGTGCGGGGTCTGACAAAAGAGCAACTGCTTCTCCTCGATGTTGAGCGGATACTCGCGGACAAACGGACGCTTGTCGGAGCGGATGAGGCGGAATTTTAACGCGGGTGCGCTTACCGGGCGCGGATCGCCGCTGCACTGTACAAAAGAGAGGAAGGTCTCCATGCAACGCGCAATCGAACAAGCTGTTGAGTACGCGATGAAACGTATGAAGGTCTGGCAAAAACTGGGCTTCTTAGGCGTCGTGTTCTTAATTCCCCTAACAATTTTTTTGTTTAAGACCGTTGCCTCTATGCGCGCGCAGGGAGTCGATCTCGCGAGACAAGAAGCCGCAGGAGTAGAATACCTTAACTCTTTACAAACGTTACTAGAGGATGTTCAACAGCATCGGGAACTGGCGGCGGCGCTGTTGAATGGCGATGTGGGATTGAGTGATAAACTGACAGGAGAGCAAAGACCACTTCAGAGTGATCTACAGAAAGTTAACGAAGTAGACGAAAGAGTTGGTGAAGCATTCCACTCAACCCCGCGCTGGGACGCGCTGCGGAAACGGCTCGCGTCCGTTCTCGAAGCCACGGCAAAAGGAAAAGCGCAAGAGAACTTCGACCAACATACCAGCGTCATCAAAGAGCTGCTGGTATTTATGGCGTTCGTAGGCGACGCGGCAAAGTTGACGTTGGACCCACATCTCGACAGCGCCAGTCTGATCGATTTGTATTTGCGGAAACTCCCGCAATTGAATGAAGCAGTGAGCCAGGCTCGAGGAGTAGGCGTCAGTCTAGCTGCTCGCAAAAGCAAAATAGAAGAAGAGAAAAGCAGATTCAGTAAACTTGGCGCCATTATCGAAGTGCGCACGCAGGAAACGCAGCAGGAACTCGAAAAGGCTTTCACGTATGACGGGCAACTGCGGGGAAGACTCAGTCCACTCAGCCTGGAGTTGCTGAATGAGGATGGCAACCCGGTCAACACGTTTGCTCGACAACTCGCGACCGCGACCATGCTTCCCTCTACAACAGCAGAATACTTCAACGCCGCCACAAATCCCTTGCCGCGCGGTTTTGCTTTAACCCGAGAGGTCGGGGCTGTGCTCGCGAATACCCTGAAGGTGCGGGTGAAGAATCTCTCCTGGGAGCTGTACGCCGTGATCAGCTGGGTGTTTGTTGGCGTGATCATCGTGACCCTTATCGGCGTGGTCGTGGTGCGCAATGTGACCGAGCCGTTGCGGCGAGTTGTCCGAGTCGCCGAACAGATCGCGCAAGGCGATCTCTCGGTTTCAGTATCGACCGATGACCGATCGGACGAATTTGGCGAACTGCTGCAATCCTTCCAACGCATGACAAAGTCCCTGCAAGAAATGGCGCTTGGGGCTGAACGCATCGCTCGAGGAGATTTGACTGTCATTATTCAACCCCAATCTCCCAAAGACACGATGGGGAACGTACTCTCACGACTTGTGCAGAGTTTACGAGAGCTAACCCAACAGATTCACACGGGAACCGATCTGTTGAGTTTGACAACAAACGAAATTCTTGCGGCTACCACCCAGGTCGCCGCCGGCGCTACGCAGACCGCCTCCGCGGTAACAGAAACCGCGGCTACAGTGGAACAAGTGAAACAAACCTCGCTTGTCGCCAGTCAAAAGGCGAAAAGCGTAGCCGAAGGCGCGCAAGTCACGGCGCAAGTTTCTCGCGCGGGAGAGCAATCCGTGAGCCATGCGATCAGCCGCATGGAGCGTATCCGCGAACAAATGGAATCGATCGCCGACAGCGTTATTAAACTCGGTGAGCAGAGTCGCGCGATCGGCGAGATCATTATGTCAGTCAGTGATATTGCCGATCAGTCGAATTTGCTTTCTGTCAACGCGGCCATCGAAGCAGCCAATGCGGGTGAGCACGGCAAAGGCTTCACGGTCGTTGCTCAAGAAGTGAAGAATCTGGCTGAACAGTCCAAGCAAGCAACCGCGCAAGTACGAACGATCCTCAGAGATATTCAAAAAGCAACGAATGTCGCCGTGATGGTGACCGAACAAGGGACAAAAGCCGTAGAGGCCGGAGTGGCGCAGTCGCTCGAAGCTGGCGGTTCGATTCGCATGCTCGCCAAAAGCATGGCGGAAGCTGCACAATCCGTGACTCAGATCGCCGTATCGAGTCAGCAACAGGTCCTAGGTATGGACCAGGTCGTGATTGCGATCGAAAGCATCAAAGAAGCGAGCAATCAGAACGTGATGAGTGTGAATCAAGTCGAGAAAAGTATGCACCGTCTCCTCGACCTTGGCCATCAGCTACAGCAGCTGGTAGGACGGTACAAATTGGAGAATACGCCAGCCGAAGCATAGGCGAACAAGGATCTCATTATGGACACAAAAGATACTGCCTTGTTGACGAAGTTACGAGGATTATTTGCCGGGGAAGCCGAAGAGCGCCTGCAGGCGATCACCAGCAGTTTGCTAATGCTGGAACGCCAACCGGACGCAATGGAGGAAGCCGGGCTAGTCGAGACCCTGTTTCGTGAAGTGCACACGCTCAAGGGCGCAGCGCGGGCGGTGAGCTTGGGAGAAATCGAGGCCATCAGTCAGGCGGTGGAGACGGTCTGCGCTGGGGTGAAGCGCAAGACGGTGGCGTTGTGGCCAGAGTTTTTTGACACGTTGTATCGAGCGATGGACGTCGTGCGCCAGTTGAGTCTGGGGGCCGAGCCGGTATCAGCGCAGCGAGTGGGAGAAGTGCTGGAGGCCGTGACCCAGCTGGAAGTCCAAGGCCGCGCCCAAGCTGCAGTGCAGCCGATCGAGATTGCAACCGTATCATCCAAAGATGTCGAGGCGCCTTCTCAACAACAGAAGTCAGAACCTCTCTCTCTTTCAGTCGGAGACACAAATGACTCGTTGTTGACGAAGTTACGAGGATTATTTGCCGGGGAAGCCGAAGAGCGCCTGCAGGCGATCACCAGCAGTTTGCTAATGCTGGAACGCCAACCGGACGCAATGGAGGAAGCCGGGCTAGTCGAGACCCTGTTTCGTGAAGTGCACACGCTCAAGGGCGCAGCGCGGGCGGTGAGCTTGGGAGAAATCGAGGCCATCAGTCAGGCGGTGGAGACGGTCTGCGCTGGGGTGAAGCGCAAGACGGTGGCGTTGTGGCCAGAGTTTTTTGACACGTTGTATCGAGCGATGGACGTCGTGCGCCAGTTGAGTCTGGGGGCCGAGCCGGTATCAGCGCAGCGAGTGGGAGAAGTGCTGGAGGCCGTGACCCAGCTGGAAGTCCAAGGCCGCGCCCGGGCCGCAGCGCGAATGGCCGCACTGATAAGCGTCGAACAATCTGACTCACGGAGCATTCCGGAAACTATTCTACACGATACACAAAAGGTCTCTCAGGCAGGCCCGACAGCTGCGCCCAAACCAATGGCTGCCACGGAGCGCCACGGGTCGAGTAGCGAAGAAACGTCTCTTCCTCGGCAAGAAGGACAGCGTTCTCGTCGCTCGTCTGCGACTGTTCGGCAGACGAAAGAAAAGTTGCCGCGTGCGCCAAAGAAGAAGGTTGCGGCTCAGCAGCTTCGTGCTGCTATTGATGAACCAGAGCAGATGGGGCAGCAGGGGACCAGTCCGCAACTCAAGCAACAAGCGGAGGACACGCCGACCGCACAGAGCCCGGAACCTCAGCCGAGTCTTGTGGGCGCTGTCCGGGAATCAGATCAAGTGCTCCAGGCGGTGTCGGCTTCCGTTGCCGATGGGCAGCTGCGAGCACGCATAATCCCCAAAGTAAAATCGGTGAAAAACCAGAAGTTGAAAACTGTGTCTGCACCCGGAGAAACGGTCCGCGTCGAGGCGGCAAAATTAGATGCGCTCTTTCTCCAAGCGGAGGAAATGCTTGCGGTCAAGCTGAAGACCGGCGAGCATGCCGCAGAGTTGCGTGGGCTCGTGAACATGATGGAAACGTGGAAGCGGGAGTGGGCGAAAGTGCATCTTAATGTTCGCAAGGCGCAAAGTCTTCTGGAAAAAGAAGAGCACCGCACGTCCGCGGAGCCGATCTATGGACAGGCTGCTCTCCTGGTCGCATTTCTCAATTGGACGCAGGAGCACTTCCGCACCTTCGATAAAGCGCTCGCCAAGTTAACCAAGGGCGTCACGAAGGATCAGCAAGCGCTCGGGAGTATGGTTGATATCCTCCTTGAAGACGCGAAGAAGGTGTTACTGCTGCCGTTTGCTTCCACGCTTGAAGTCTTGCCCAGAATGGTGCGTGATCTCTCGCGCGCTCAAGGGAAAGAGGTGGAGTTCACACTACGCGGAGAAGAAGTTGAAATAGACAAACGCATCTTAGAAGCGATCAAAGACCCGCTCATTCATCTCCTCAGGAACTGTATCGACCACGGCCTTGAGCGTGCAGATGAGCGTGAACGATTGCAGAAAGCCCCGCGCGGCGCGCTCTCCGTCGTCATTACGCCAAACGAAGGCGACACCGTGGAAATTACGGTGTCAGATGACGGCGCCGGGATTAACGTCGCCAAGGTCAAAGACGCCGCGGTCGCGTGTGGCGCGCTTTCGCAAGAGGCGGCGCAATCGCTCTCGGATGAGGAAGCGGTCGGCTTGATCTTCCAGTCCGAAGTTTCTACAAGTGCAACCGTCAGCGACATTTCGGGACGAGGGCTGGGGATGGCGATTGTCCGCGAGAAAATAGAAAAACTGGGCGGCCAGATCACCGTGGAAACCCAGCCGGGGCGCGGCACGACGTTTCATATCTGTTTGCCGCTCACGTTAGCTACCTTCCGGGGTATTCTTGTACAAGCCGGGGGGCAATTGTTTGTGACGCCGACGGCGAACGTGGAACGAGTCGTGCGCGTCGAACGCAAGACTGCTGTACGTACTGAGGAAGGCAAGGAGATCTTGTCCCTTGCTGGCTACTCGCTTCCACTCGTCCAGCTTGGTCGGCTGTTGGGATTACCCGCGCAAGCGCACCGCCATAACAACCGACGATTCCAGCTGGCGTTAGTGGTGAAGCAAGACGAGCGACACATCGCTTTTGGCGTAGACACGGTCGTGAATGAGCAAGAAGTGCTGTTCAAAAGTCTTGGCAAACAACTTGTGCGGGTGCGGAACATCGCCGGCGTTACGGTCCTCGGCTCGGGACAGGTTGCGCCCGTGCTGAACGTAACCGATCTATTAGCGACGGCAAGCAGCGGCGCCGTCGCCTCCACGAGAATAGTAGAAGAAACACCCCAAGCCGAGGCGCCGAAGAAGGCCATTTTGGTGGCGGAAGATTCGATCACGTCGCGTATGCTTCTCAAGGAGATCCTTGAGTCCTCGGGTTATGTGGTTACCACTGCCATCGATGGAGAGGATGCATTTGCCACCTTGCAGAAGACGCCGTTCGATTTGGTGGTGTCTGATGTAGAAATGCCGCGGATGAACGGCTTTGCCTTGACCGACAAAATTCGGCATGACGAGCGCTATACGCAGCTGCCAGTCGTGTTGGTAACGGGGCTGGAGTCGCAAGGAGATCGAGAACGCGGCGTTGCGGTTGGCGTCAGCGCTTATGTTGTAAAGGGCAGTTTTGACCAAAGTAACCTGTTGGAAACGATTCGGAACTTGATTTGAAAAGGCTGCTACGAGTTGGAGTATGAGTCTGGTCCGGGTGCTTATTATTGAAGACTCGCTGGTTGAGCGCACGCTTATGGCCAGCCTGTTAAGCGCTGATCCTGAGATCGAAGTGCTGGGAGCCGTGTCGAGCGGTGTTGAAGCGCTCGCCTTTCTCGCGCAGCAACGACCTGATGTCATTACTCTAGACATGACCATGCCGGATTCGAATGGGTGCGAAACGACCCGTCGGATTATGGAAACCACTCCTGTGCCGATTATTACAGTTGGTGAAGAGTGGGGCGCGGAAGAGGGCGGCGATGCGCACCGAGTGCTGGAAGCTGGGGCCGTCGCCAGAATGCGCAAACCGCCTGGCGTCGGCAGTCCCGAGTATGCAGAGGCGGCGCAGGAGTTAATCCAGACAGTAAAAGCAATGGCGGAAGTGAAAGTCGTGCGGCGCTGGGCCCGTCATCGGTTCTCTCGGCCCGCGCTAGAGAGTGGAACAGTGGCGGCGCCAGAGACGCATTTGCCTCAGGGGCCGAGCGACGCTCATGTCGTCGCCGTGGGCTCCTCAACTGGTGGACCAGCCGTATTACAAACAGTGTTGGCGCATCTCCGCAAGGATTTCGCCCTACCGGTCGTCATCGCCCAACATATTGCCCCGGGATTTCTTGAGGGGCTCACCAAATGGCTGGGACAGACGACGGGGCACAGCGTGCAGATCGCTGCCCAGCGAGAACCATTGTTGCCTGGTCATGTGTATCTTGCGCCGGACGGATTGCACATGGGCGTAGAGCCGCCAGGGGTCGTCGTCTTGAGAAAAGACGTGCTTGAACACGGCATGCGGCCTGCTGTGTCCTATCTCTTCCGGTCTGTCATCAGCACCTTTGGCCGGAAAGCAGTAGGAGTGTTACTCACCGGCATGGGACGTGATGGGGCGGAAGAACTGAAGCACATGAGAGACAGCGGCTCCCTCACGATTGCACAAGATCAAGAAACGTCCGTCGTCTTTGGTATGCCAGGAGAGGCGATTCGGCTCGGCGGCGCCACGTATGTCTTGCCGCCTGAAAAAATTGCGGCGTTGCTGAACACCTTGAGGAACTGTAACGCTGGCGCGCCCGGGTCGGCCAGTGTGGTAGGTAAGGGCTATTGAGTCAGTATGAGTGCAAAGAAGACCATTCTTATTGTTGAAGGCAGCCGCACGCAAGCCGAGCGATTACGGCTTGTGTTGCAAGCAAATGGCTATTCCACCACCGTGGTGACTGATGGGCGAGAGGCGCTCGCTGTGGCGCATGCGCAACAACCCGCGCTCATCATTAGCGGCGTTGCTTTAGCGGGGACCGCTGGAGCAGAGGGAATGGATGGGTACGACATGTGCGCTGCACTCAAGCACGATGCGAAACTGCAGCATATTCCTGTCGTCCTTCTGACCGCGCTCTCAGATATCGATGATCTCATCCGTAGCCTGAAGTCCCGAGTGGATTACTGCATCGCCAAGCCCTATCAAGAAGAAGAGTTACTCGCCAGAGTATCGATGATCATGTCCGGACTGGTGCAAACCGTCGCTCATGCGGGACAAGAAAAACTGGCGGTGAGCGTACGGGGCGAGCGGGAGTTTATTTCTTCCGATCGGCAACAACTCACACGATTGTTATTGTCAACCTATGAAAACTACGGCGCAGTCCTGCGTCAGAATCGCTCGCTGTCCACCGCCCAACTGCAACTGAAGACCCAGAATCAGCACTTGCTGGGAGAATGTGAGCGCTTGCAAACCGCCTTGCGAAAAGCCTTGGAGACTGCGGCGTCTCAGCGGCTCTCTCCTGCTGGCGCGGCGCCGGCGGCTCAGCATCCGGACGAGACCGATCTCGTGTTGATTGTCGAAGACACAGCGGTGAACCAGAGGCTGTTGCTCCGGCTCCTCGAAAAACTCGGACGCCAGGCTGAGGTTGTGAGCAACGGCGTTGACGCAATAGAAATGTACAAGAAACGTCGGCACGCGACGATCTTCATGGACATCGAGATGCCAGCGATGGACGGCTTTGAAGCAACGAGACATATTCGTCAACATGAGCACGCCTCTGCAGAACATGCTTTCATTATTGCGATGACAGCGCATACGCAACTTGGCGACCAAGAGCGCTGTGTAGCGGCGGGGATGGATGATTATCTACCCAAACCAGTGACGCTCGAAGCGCTGAAACGCGTGTTGTCAGCGCGTCTCCCGCGCTCTTCATTATTCGCCGCGAAAGACGCCTCTGCACCGCTCTTGTCTTCTGCTCGGGTAGAAAGGGTATGAGGAAGATGGATGCTATAGACAATTCATTACATCTCCCTGTAGCGCCAACGCAGCAAAAAAAGGGCAAGGAGCAACGCGCCGCTGACGCCCTGCTCGTTGCGCCCCTCCGGGACCCGTATGAAATGGAGCGGGCTGAACTCGAAGCCTATCTGCAAAGCACTGAATACTTTTCTACAAAGACGAGTCTCCTCGAATTCGCTCGCCGGTATAATGTGCCAGTCAACGCACGGACCCAACGCGAAGAGATCATCCGCCTCTGCCTGCGCATGATTCACGATATCCCTGCAAGTTTTGCCGGACTCAGTGCGGCAAAGCGCACACCGGGTTCCTCTCCTCCTGTGGGAACCGCGACTCGACAAGTCTTGGCGGACTTCTTCGTGGAAACGAAAGGAGATGGCCAAGCGGAGGAGCGCGACAATAAAAAACTGTCGACCAACCTCTTGGATGGTATTTTACGTTGTCACGAAGTTGGGTTGTTGCTCGCCCATATTCGCGGCGCTGACGCCGAGATGTTTTTGCAGATCTTGGAGGCTTGTGAGAGTCCGGTTGAGACGCACGTGCGATTCCTGAGCAATCTAGTTGACTTTGCCCGTCTTGAGGCCGGGAAATATGAGTTCGCCCGCACGCCGTTTCGCTTGCGCGATTGCATCGGGGAAGCGCTCAAACGTCTCGCCTTTTCTGCTCATCAAAAACAACTAGAACTGTGCTACGAGGTGCAGGAAGATGTGCCTGAGCGAGTTGTTGGCGACCCGGCGCGACTGCAACAGGTGCTGATTAACCTTGTTGATAATGCGATCAAATTTACCGAACACGGTGAAATCGTTATAGAGGTCAAGAAAGAGGATGTGAGCGAGCAAACGACAAGCCCTGTCGCAGCTGAACTGTCAGGACCGGAAGCTGAGTCCTTCCTGTTACGGTTCTTCGTACGCGATACCGGTGTGGGAGCGCCGAAAGAACAGGTGCAAGCACTAACGCAATTGTTCTCTGCCGGCGGCAAAAGCGCTCGTCCTCCCTTGCTAGGGTTGGGCCTCCCCATTGCCCATCGGTTTGTTCAGGCAATGGGAAGAAGCATGACGATAAGCAGTAAGCCTCAGCACGGGTCCGTTTGCTCCTTTTCCGTTCGCTTGCACAACGATAAGGCTAACGGTGGCGGCGCGACCACACACCTCAATGCGCTACGCAGAAGGCGCATCCTCATTGTCGAGGACAACGCCTCTTATCGTCGCATTCTCCATGACTTGCTGTCGTCCTGGGGAGCGCAACCATATCTCGCCGCGAGCGGGCGTGAAGCATTGGCGGCATTGTATAAGCAGTCCGATGAACCTTTTGCCGCTATTCTGTTCGACGGTCACCTTACAGATATGGAGGGGTTTGCTTCCATCCGACGACAACATCTCGCGGAGGACCTAACCCTCGTCAGTCCCATGTTGATGATGCTGGCGTCAACCGACCCGGTAAGAGAAATGGAGCGCCATCGCGAGCTGCACGTCGCTGCTTTTCTACAGAAACCTATCACTCCGGCCGAGTTGCTGCAGGCTCTTCTTGAAGCCTTGGCGTCTGGCGCTCCATCGCCTGAGGAGGAAGTACTGGATCGCGCCGCCCTGTGGTCGCTTGTCGCTGGAGATACGCAGTTACTGAAGGAATTGATTGGCTTGTTTGAATACGATTGCGCACGCTGGTTTTTCGCATTGCAGCACGCGATCATTACGGAAAACTGCCGCGACGTGGTAGTGGCGGCGCATGCCCTGAAAGGGACGGTAAGCGCGTTTGCTGCGCGCGGCGTATTGCGAGTGCTTGCCGTCATCGACAACTTTGGTGAGCAAGGCGATCTGGCGCACGCCCAAGAGGCTATGCTGCAACTGACCGCGGAGCTTTCGCGACTGAAAATCGCACTGGACGATTTGGGACGAGAATTGTCGAGGGCATCCACAGGAAAAGAGTTTTAAGTTTTTAACATATTTCCCGATGATTGATGACGTGTCTCTCTGGGCGGCCGCTTTCAGAGGACATTACCTTAGGAGGTTTTCTATATGGCCGGGTTTGACCCTGTCGTGATTATGATTGTCACGCTTGCCGCCGCCATTGTTGTCCTGTTGATACGGACGCTGTCGCAGCCGGGCGCCCAGCCGACTGGAGTGGCGCTGAGGAACACGAACACTGCGAACAGTCCGCCTTTTACCGGGCAGAGTCTCTCCGATATCTCGGGAAAACCTGTCGGGCCGCGGATAAGCACGTCCCGCCTGGAGCAGCCTCCACTGCCGTCGCCGACCATCGCGCCGGCAAATGAGCGGAAAAGCGCTCCGCCTGAGCCTCCGCTCGCCTTCGAAGCGACGAAACGAGAAGTCGTGTCTGAGCCGCCCCTCATGCCAGAATCTCCGCTGCAAACGATTGACAACAATGCCAAAGAAACGGAACAGACCTTCGTCGCACCTCCGACGGCTGGACGGCGCAAGCCTGAATTATTGAAAGAAGAGACGGTGCATACATTGTTTTCCGATCTCAAACGCGAACGCAAAGCTCGGTTCATTAGTTTCATCAACTTTAAGGGAGGCGTGGGAAAGAGCACGACCGCCGTGGAAACCGCTGCCAGCCTTGCAAAAAATTATGGGAAACGAGTGCTCCTCATTGATCTCGATCCCCAGACAAACGCCACGTTCTATCTGATGGATCACGCTGAATGGGAAAGTTGGCAGCAGACCAATGGTTCGCTCAAGACTCTCTTTGATGCGTATCTGGCTGGGCAAGGCCATGACTTCGACGTGTCGCGGATCATCAAAAAAGATCTGCTCTGCCACGGCGGGGCCCCGCTTGCGCCTGGGTTTGAGTTGCTGCCTTCTCACCTTGCTCTCGTGCAGATTGATATTCAGCTCGCGGCGAAAGCCACGGTTGGCGAATCGGTTTTTAGCAGTCAGGCTATCATTCGGCAGGCATTACAACGCGTGCAGGACCAATACGACTACGTGATTTTTGATTGTCCGCCGAATTTTAACTTGGTCACCCAGAATGGCTTGTTTGCGAGCGATGGCTACGTCATTCCCGCGATTCCAGACTATCTCTCCACCTTGGGTATTCATTTGATTCAAGGCGAAGTAAATCGGTTCTCTGATCGCATCCGTAACGCCTTGGCCATGTTTGGCGGCACCTTCACTGGTCCCAAACTGGAAGGAATCATCTTTACCCGCGTGCGCTTACGCAGTCGCGTGCCGTTGCGTTTCATTGATTTACACGAGCGCCGCATTCATGAAGTGGTCCGCACCAATCCTGACGCAGTGTTCAAAAACTTCATTAGCGAAGCGGTCCGGTTTGCGGAAGCACCGGAACGGCAACTACCGGTCAGTCTTTCCCCACGGATCGAAGATCGCGACGCGCGGAATGAATTTGTTCGCTTAGCGGAAGAGTTTATCCAACGCATTGAGCGCATGGATGAAAAGGAGCTATCTGGTGAAACCGATGAGCACTCATGGGCTAGCACAGAAATTGGAGAACATCAGCAAAGCCTTGCGCGAGCTTCCTGACCTGAGTTTATTTGCGTTTCTTCCGCAACTCCGCATGTTGTCTACGGAACAGACGCAAAGACGACGAACGAAAACTCCTCAGACGCCGCCCTCGCCGCCGCGAGATCCACGCCTCATGGAGCGTGAGGAGCTGCGGGCGTATCTCCTGAATAGTACGCATTTCCCTTGTAAAGCCGATTTGTTGGCCTTCGCCCGGCGTCACGAAGTGCCGGTCACCGCGCGCACCCCCCGCGAAGAAGTAGTGCGTCTCTGCTTACGAATGCTGCATGATATCCCCCGAGGATTAACTGTTCTACGTTTTCTCGCAGAACAACCTGAATCATCCGACGCTCCTGTTCCCCCCCATTTCGTTCTGCACTGATCGATGACAATGTAAAGCAGGCGCTCGCAAAAGCTTCTCACCCTTGATCACACAAATCACGCCGGGCAGCGCCGAAATTTTTTTGTTAGGCGTTTGACTTTTCCTGGTAAAGGATTCTATATTCCCCTGTGTGCATTTGGGATAACGTGGGGACTTGATGACTAAAGAACAGGTACGCCACGTTACATGGTAATGTTGAGCCTTTAGAAGGAGGGTAAATATATGGCCTACCGGATCATGTCCGCAGATTCACATTTTGTTGAACCGCCCAATATGTGGGGCGAGCGTATGGACAAGCAATTTCGTGATCGTGCGCCGCACACGGTAAAAAACTTGGATGGCAAGCCGGGTGAATTCTTCGTCTGTGAAAATATCACTCCCGTGCCTGTGGCCGGGTTCTTTGGCTCGGGGAAAAGCGCCGAAGAGCTGCCCGAGCACACCAAAAAGGGCTTTGAGGTTGCGCCGAAGAGCGTGTGGGATCCAGCCGAACGCCTGAAAGAACAGGATCGTGACGGCGTAGTCGCCGAAGCGCTCTATACCTCAATGGGGATGTTGTTATTCGGCCTTCAAGACACGGCGCTGCGCGCTTCCGCCTTCCGCGCGTTCAACGACTGGGCTGCGGAATACTGCTCCGCCTATCCGAAACGTCTCGTCGGGTTGGGAGCGATCACGCTAGAGGATATTCCGGCTGGAGTGGCGGAACTGAAACGCATTGCTAAGAAAGGGATTCGTGGCGCTTTGATTTGGGGCGCGCCGCCTGAAGATCGTCCGTACAGCAGCCGAGAGTACGACCCGTTCTGGGCGACTGCACAGGAAATGAACTTCCCGCTTTCCTTGCACATCCTGACCTCGCGCCGTGGGCATGGGATCGATTTCAGCAAGATCCTCCACTCGTACATGAGCCTGCCGCATGAGATCCAAATCACGCTCGCAGATCTGGTGTATGGCGGCGTGCTGGAACGCTTCCCTGGGCTGAAGATCGTGTCGGCGGAGAACGACGTATCCTGGCTGCCGCACTTCATGTACCGCCTTGATCATGGTTATGATCGTCTGCGGCATTTTGAGAATGTCAAACTCTCGATGATGCCGAGCGAATATGTGAAGCGCCAAGTGTGGGCGACATTCCAGTTCGAGGACGTGTGGATTGACACTCGCAAGCGGTATGACATGACCAAAGTCATGTGGTCCTCTGACTATCCGCACACCGATTCGCCGTGGCCGCGCTCGAAGGAATACATCGAAGAGCACTTCGTCGGGGCGCCGGAAGAAGAGATCCAGAGAGTTGTCTGTGGTAACGCCGCAGCCCTATACGGCCTTAGTGTGTAAAGGCTAGGTTTTTCCAGCTCGGGCCCAGTGCGAACACTGGGCCCACTTTTATTTGTCACCTTTATTACCTATTCCTTTCTGGCGAGATAGGTCCTCTACGGAACAAAAATTCGTCCAGCTCCCAAGTAATTTTCTATTTCCATTCCAATTTCGACCAACCGAATAGCGCACCGCTCGCGATACGACTTCTCTCGGATACGATCAATTCTTCCGATTGTGATTATCGGGAGGGAGGTTGGTGTGTTGTTCTCACGGATGGTTTGCTCCAGGGAGTCTTCACTCTTCATGTTACGGTTGTGTGTCAAGAGAATCATGTTGCGGGCTTGCGCAGTGTTCCACACGACTCGGTCGCTACTGTCCATTGGCAAACCTACTTGGGCAAACGTGACTAATTGCATAGGTAAGAGCGCCAGCCAGCCGTCCGCCGCCAGGGTTCCCCAGAGTGTGAGGGCCTGCCCTTCAATGTCCTGCTCAACCAGAATCGTCATCATGACTTGCCAGGCTTGGCTTTTGCCGCTTTCAATTTAGCGTACAACGCATCTTGTCCCGGCTCGGGGAAACAGCCGCAGTGCATCGACAGACACTCGTCTTTCCGAGCTTCCCAGTATTGTCGATTCTCCTCGGCCTGTTGGAGCACAAGCTGATATTCTGCCTCCACTTCTTCACGATGGGTTTCAATATACTCCATGACCTCAGATATCTGAGTGTCGGTGAGACCGAACTCATCGCGAATTAAGTGGGGAGGCCATCCTTCGTGGAGATAATCGAGAACGCTATACAGAGTAACCCGGGTGCCTGCAATCGACAGCCCGCGTCCGGTTCTGATCACCGTTGGGTGTGAACTAGAAGATTCAGACACAGATTGCATGTCTGACATAAACTCTACCTTTCAAGACGCCAATACATAATTGTCAGTTGAGGGTAACCCTTGTGCCTCTAGCTTACAAGCGAGCGAACCTTAGTCAGCGACTAAGACTACACGCTAAAGGGCGAGAATGAAGAGAACACCCACAGTTGACACCACATTCTCGCTCGCGCAGGATTCAAACACATAGCCTCTGTATTGAAGGATAGACGTACATGCCGATTCTTGATTTTGATCTTTTTAACCCAACCGAAGAGCACGCCTTGCTGCGCAAAACCGTCCGCCAGTTCGTCCGTGAACGCGTAGAGCCGCAGGCGCTGGAATTTGACCGACAAGAGCGCTTCAATCTGCCGCTTTTCCGCCAACTCGGAGAATTGGGACTCTTAGGGATTACGGTGCCAGCAGAGTACGGCGGCGCCGGTATGGACGCTGTGGCCGCGGCGATTGTCCACGAGGAATTGTCGGCTTCTGATCCAGGTTTTTGTCTTGCGTATCTCGCGCATTCTATGCTGTTTGTCAACAATTTTTGCCACAACGCTAATGATGAGCAACGCGGGCGCTATCTTGAGAAAGTCATTTCCGGCGAGTGGGTCGGCGGCATGTGTATGACTGAACCTTCGGTTGGTACGGATGTCTTAGGCATGAAAACGCAGGCCGTGCGTCGAGGCGACCATTATTACCTTAACGGACGCAAAATGTTTATCACGAATGGGGCCCTCGACGACACGACCTTGGGGAACATCTTTTTGGTGTATGCGCGTACAGATAAAGGCATTAGTTCCTTCGTCGTCGAAAAAGGTTTTCCAGGTTTTGCGCTAGGTCAACGTCTACATGGTAAAGCCGGCATGCGAGCGTCGATGACTGCCGAACTGGTCTTTGACGACTGCGCCGTGCCTGTTGCGAACCGTTTGGGAGAAGAAGGCGACAGCCTCCTCCACATGATGCGGAATCTGGAAATCGAGCGAGTGACGATAGCCGCCATGTCAACGGGTATTGCGGGACGCTGTGTGGAAGTGATGACGGGCTACGCTAACGAACGCACCGCCTTTGGTCAGACGCTGAACGCGTTTGGCCAAATTCAACGCTATATTGCGGATTCGTATGCGCAGTACATGGCGGCGCGCACGTATCTGTACCATACAGCGGCGCGCATGGATCTCCGTAAACCTGGACAACGGATCGATTCTGACGGCGTCAAGCTGATCGCAACGACAATGGCGAAACAAGTAGCGGACAACGCGATGCAAGTGTTGGGCGGCTACGGCTATTTGGGAGAATATGTCGTCGAGCGTCTATGGCGCGACGCCAAGCTCCTGGAGATCGGCGGCGGCACTCTGGAGGCGCACCAGAAGAATATCACCAAGGATTTAACGCGCCGCATGGATTTGATTCGCTAGAAAGCGGTATGATGATGCGAGGACTGTGGGATCGTTTCATGATTATGCTGATGGGCGTGGTCATCATTTTTGGCGTGCAAGAAGTGTGGAAAAATCCGGCTTCTGAGGATGTGTATCGTTATGCGCTTTCCATCGGTATTGCCATCTTGGTCATTGTGTTGAAAATCAAGGCGTTACGAAAAGCCGCGGCAGGGCAGTGAAGAAAGTCTGGAGTTGAGCGTCTACATTCAGCACGAAGGATACTCTGTAGGATCACACGAATGATTCCGCGACACGAGGCCGCACAGGCTCGACTGAAGACGCGATGGAGAAACGGCTTTACTCTCCTCGAACTCATTATGGTCTTAATGATTGTCGGAGTCGCGGCGGCCCTTGTTGGACCGGCCATCGGCAATCGCCTCATCCAAGCGGACGCCCGCCGGGTCGCTCTGCAATTGCGTTCCGCCGCGGATCTCATGCGTGTTCGAGCCGTGCAATCTGGCCAAGAAGGAGTCATGGTTGTCGATCCTCAGGAGAATGCCTATTGGCGCGAAGGCGGCGGCGGTCCCGTGCAAGTGGCGCCGGAAAGCGGCATTCTTTCCGCGCGCGGCTACTGGTTACGTGAAAATGGACAGGTGGAATTTCATTTCTACCCGGACGGAACGAACTCTGGCGGCCTCATTAGAATTGCGCAAGAAAGAGGAGCGGCGGCGACAGCCTATATTGTGGTGTTAGATCCACTGCTTGGCCTTGCCTCGATTTCGCAAGATGAATAGGCGAAAACGTTCCAATGCTCGGGGTTTCACCCTCCTAGAGGTTATGGTGGCGATTGCCATTCTTGCTCTGGGGATGGTGACCGTGCTGGAACTCTTTGCCGGCAGTTTACGTATTGGCGTAAAAGCGTCTCGCCACACGCAAGCGGCGATCTATGCACAAAATGTGATGGACCGAATGTTTGCTCAGTCGTTATTAGAGGATGGCGAAACCGGTGGTGAATTTCCCGGCGGCTATGCCTGGCGTGCGCGCATCCAAGAAGTTCACTTAGACAATGATCATTCTCGTTTACAACCGAATCGCGCGAACCAAACTGATCTTTTTCATCTCAAAGAAATTGAGGTGCAGCTCCGTTGGAGCGAAGAAGGGGGAGTGAAAACTTTTGTTGTCAAATCTCTACGTACGCAAGCCGAGCAGCCGAACAATGCGCCACTCCAACCAAACAATCCAAACAATGCGCCAGTCCAACCAAACGCACGCTGATGGGTTCACGCTCATTGAACTCGTTATCAGCTTGACCATTGTCAGCGGCGTGGCCCTCTTAATTTATACCACGCTCAATATTGGGGCGCGGGCGGCTGCCCATGGCGAAGTCCGGAGCATGGAAAATCAGCGGGCGCGGGCGGCGTTGGCGCTGATCGCGCGTCATTTGAAGTCTGCTTATCCCTTGGCCTTGCAAGGGGAAGAAGGAACGTTTGTATATTTCTTCGGCGAGCCGAAAGAGCTGAGTTTTATCTCAGGAGCTGGACGGCCCGAAGCGGGCGGGCTTGAGAAAATTACGTATTTCCTGCGAGACCACGACGGACGGCGGAGTTTGTGGGTGCGTACCTCGGCGCCAACCCTCCCGGCGGATTTGTTGAATAAACGTGAAGGCAGTCTCCGGCAAGAGTCTGAAGTGCTCCCTGATGTGGATGATATCGCGTGGGAATATCTGGGAAAATCTCAGGAGCAAACTAACGTGTCGTCGCAACCCCAAGAGGAATGGACAAACCATTGGGATGGTACGAAGGAACAGACCTTGCCGACAGCAGTACGTTTTTACTGGAAGGCGCGGCTCGGAGAATTACCAGATGAATGGCGCATTGAAGTTCCACTCTATGTGCAGAACCCGCCGCCCGACCTGCTGGGAGCGGCGCAAGGCGGCGCGGCCGCAGCACGACGCAATCGCTTGCGTTGAGGGGGTCTCACGATGAAGAATGAGCGCGGCGTTGTTCTCATCATGGTAATCTGGGCCTTAACCGTCCTGATGGTGCTTGCTATCGAATTAGCGCGCACCATGCGGGTTGAAGGCTTGACCGCTGCGACGTACCACGAGGAAGTCGAAACTTACTATCTGGCTCTGGCCGGTCTGCACCGCGTGCTCTATGGGCTTTTGCAAGCGCAGCAACAGGGGCAATCGATATTTAATGGACCGGGAAGAGTGGGGGGACTACAACGCGGGCTCACCAGCGAAAACCAGCAGAAGAGCGCAGAGAATGAAAAACAAGATGTGTGGGCGCGCGGGGATGGCCGCTGGCAGAGCGAAGAGTTCGGTGGAGGAGGATATTGGGTGCGCGTTGTGGACGAGAGCGGCAAGATCAATTTGAATCAAGCTGATGAACCTACATTACGTCAAGCTTTTGTGAACCTCAAATTTGACGTCAAAGAGTCAGAGGCGCTGACCGACACAATCCTTGACTGGCGTGATACCGATTCGCTGGTGCGCATGCACGGCGCTGAAAGCGATGACTACCTTGCCCAGAAGATTTCTTATCCTGCCAAAGATGGTCCGTTTGACACGCTTGACGAGTTACTGCTCGTGCGTGGAGTCACCCCAGCCCTCTTTTACGGATTCGGAGGAGCACCGGCGTTACGGGATCTCTTCACTGTTTATTCTGTAGGAGGGGCTGGTAATGCGCCAAACTTATTGACTGCCAATGCCCTCGTCATTCGCGCCATTTTAGGAGTTGATCCTGATATGGCTGAGGATCTCGTGCGCAGGCGTGTGGACGCCAATCCGACTGAGCTTGGAGGCATGTTCTCAACTGGAGGTAAAAGTCCCGGACTAAACCTCAGTTTACCGACTGTGGTGACCATCGATAGTATTGGCTATCTCGGCTGGGGCGGCATGACTCGTCGAATATCCGCCGTAGTCCAG
>CAZUFQ010000004.1:12875-28940 GCA_964618735.1 uncultured Enterobacteriaceae bacterium | reverse complement strand
AGTCCTCATGCGGAAACACCTCTCGGAGTCGCCCCCTCCATTACCCTCGACTCTTCCAACTTCACTGTGTTCCCTGATAAGGCAGCTACTCGCAAAGGAACCGGCTGATCGTCCGTGCACTGCTCTTGCAGTTCGCCAGGAACTTGCACGAAGTATAGGGAAGCACCAAGAGGAAAGCCCATCTTGTCAAGCAGATAAACGAGAGGGCGATCAAGAAGAGACGCAAAGAACGCCGCCGGTACTCCCTCTGCCAGATAGCAAGATGCTCCTAAGTGAGATCAACCGTACAATCGCCAGGGATGCAGAACATGTCAGGCCGCTATCCAGCCCGCTACAATGGTTGACTGTCCATTCTCCGCGCCTTCTCTGGGCTATCACCTCTCTAGTTGTAGGGGTCGTAATCGTAGTAGCTGGGGTATTTGGGTGGCATAGTCCTTCGGCTCAGCCACCGGCGGTGTACAAATTACTTCAAGCGGCAGAGCAGGGTGACGTTGTAGCCCAGTTTAATTTGGGAGTGCTCTACGCTGAGGGCAAGGACATTCCACAAGATTTTCAAAAGGCTATACGCTGGTACACTGAGGCGGCAGAACGGGGCAATACCGACGCGCAGAATAATCTTGGCTCTTTGTATGCCGAAGGGAAGGGAAAGCCGCAAGATTTTCACGAAGCTGCCCGTTGGTATCAGAAGGCCGCAGAGAAAGGAAACGCCGCCGCACGAAACAATCTTGGAACCTTGTACGACCAAGGACAAGGGGTCTCACAAGATCCTGCAGAAGCGGAGCGGTGGTGGCGTCAAGCAGCAGAGCAACGCAATGCCGCAGCACAATACAATCTGGGGGTCCTTTATGAACAGGGGCGCAGAGGCGAATCGCCCAATTATACAGAAGCGGGGAAATGGTACCATAAGGCGGCAGAGCAAGGCTCCCTGGCTGCCCAAACGAATTTAGGAAGGTTCTACGAGTACGGATTAGGCGTCACAAAAGATTTGGAAGAAGCAAGTCGTTGGTATCGTAAAGCCGCAGCTAAAGGCGACGCCTACGCGCAGGAACACCTCAAGAAACTGCATGGCACAAATGACGCGGCGCCATAAGAAACGGGATGGATCGCGCCCCGATCATAGAAGCATGAACTCCTGCAACTGCGCTGATGAAAAGTCAGGCTGAATGCGTTTCAAGCAGTGAACTGACGAGAAGTGGATTGGACGTACGAGTGAGACAGGCGAAGCGAGGGGACCTCAATGAAGAGGCAGATTCCGAACCAGAGCAAGTCGAAGAGGAAGAAGGCGTGGAATTGCGTGGCAGGGCTACTAGGGGCGCTTTTTCTCTCCCCAGAAACGGCGGCGCAGCAGAGCTTAGGGGTTGATCCAACGGGACGGTCAGGAAAGCCTCCCCCAGCACTTTTGGAAGAGCACCCGCCCAGTCCACCGCCGCAGTGGGTATTACCCCCTGCTCCAGAGCCGCCTGCCGAAACAACCGACCCACGGTCAGGTGCGCGTATTTTCGTGCGGGAGATTCGCTTAGAAGGAAACGTAGCGATTTCCAGTCATGAATTAGCGCCGGTCCTCGCCCCGTATACCAATCGTGAGCTGTCGATCGGCGAACTCGAGACGTTACGTTTAGCTGTAACGTACTATTATGTAAACAAAGGATACATCAATTCCGGGGCGATAATTCCCAGCCAAACAGTCAGTGATGGGGTGCTAACGGTCCGCGTTATTGAAGGAGTAATTGGGCGCATTGAGGTAGAGGGCAATACAGGGCTGCGCGAAGGGTATATTCGCGATCGGCTGGCGCTGGATGCTGGTCCTCCGGTTGACTTCAACGCGTTGCAGCAGCGGCTCCAACTCTTGCAACAAGACGAACATATTCGACGGGTGAATGCGGAGCTGCGTCCCGGGGTGCGTCTGGGAGAGAGTGTCTTGCACGTGCGGGTCGACGAGCGGACTCCCTATGGGGTGTCGGTGGCTTTCAACAACTATCAATCCCCGACGGTGGGCGCAGAACGGGGCCTAGTGACGCTCTCCCATCATAATTTGACCGGCAATGGTGATCTCCTCACAGTGACGTATGGCCGCTCTGAGGGGGTAGATCCACAGATTGACGCCGAGTATGCGTTGCCGGTGACGGCCCGAGAGACCATTGTGGACCTCCACTATCGGAAGAACAACTTCGCTGCGATCGAGGCGCAGTTTGCTCCTTTGGACATCACAAGTGAATCGGACATCTACAGCCTTAGCGTAAGACAGCCATTATATCGAACACTAGACCAGGAATTAGCGGTTGTAATAACGGGGGAGCGGTTAGAGAGTGCGACGTTTGTAAATGGCCATCCCTTTGACTTTTCCCCGGGAGTGAGACACGGGAAGTCTCGCGAGACGGTAGTGCGAGGAGCGGTGGAGTGGACGAAACGGCAACTGAACCAGGTATTTGCGGTGCGCTCCCAGTTCTCCGTTGGAGTTGACCTGTGGGATGCCACCCTCAACGGCTCGGGCAAACCCGATGGCCAGTTCTTTACCTGGTTAGGGCAGTTTCAATGGGCGCGACGGTTTGAGGATCGCGGGATTCAAACCTTACTGCGCACAGATATACAACTTTCCAACAAGTCCTTATTACCGTTGGAACAGATTGCCGTCGGGGGGCGGTACACGGTTCGAGGGTATCGCGAGAATACTCTGGTGCGTGACAATGCCTTTCTGGCGTCATTCGAAACCGCCGTGCCAATAGTACGCGCTCAGTGGTGGGCGGACACCTTGCAACTGGTGCCGTTTGTGGACTTTGGCACGGCGTGGAACACAAGCGAGCCCACCCCCGCGCCGCGGACACTGGCGAGTATCGGAATCGGCCTGCGTTGGGGGGTGACAATTCCGGGGCGCATTCCTATTACTCCTCAGTTCGAGATTTACTGGGGCCTACCACTGCGTAACGCCAAGAACAGCAAGGGCAACGGAGGCGATCTACAAGATCAACATCTCCATATGCAGTTTGTTATCACTGCATTCTAGGCCAGGCTGACAACATCCCCCGGCAATGGCGACACGCCGCCGGTGACTAGAGAGGTGAGTAAAATGGCATTCTTCAAGCACGCCTTGGTCGTCCGCATTCTGCAGAGTGTAATGGGGTGGGGCCTTCTCCCACTCACTCTTAGTTCAGCCCAGATCACCTTGGATGGGAGTGTAGGGCCGAAAGGGACGCTGCAAGGACCCAATTTCACCATCGACGCTAAGGTGGGCAGCCGAGTCGGCACCAACCTGTTTCACAGCTTTGGCAAGTTTAACGTCCAGACCGGCGAGAGCGCGACCTTCACCGGTCCTGACACTATCCGTAATGTCATTGGCCGAGTGACAGGCGGACAAGCTTCACAGATCGACGGCACGCTGCGCTCTGAGATGCCCAATGCCGCCCTCTATCTGCTTAATCCTGCTGGGGTCATGTTTGGCCCCAATGCTACGCTTGATGTCCCGGGCTCCTTCCATGTGAGCACGGCGGATTACCTCAAGCTCAGTGACGGGGGGCGGTTTGCCGCCACCCAACCGGAGACCAGCGTGTTGACGAGCGCACCGCCGCAAGCCTTTGGATTTTTGGGGCCAAACCCGGCACCGATCACGATCCAGGGGAGCACGCTGCAGGTCGCAAAGGAGCAGACGCTCTCGATCGTAGGCGGGGATGTAACCATGGCGGGGGGAAATCTGAAAGCGCCAGAGGGGCAAGCGACGGTAGTGAGTGTGGGCTCAGCAGGGGAGATAAGTGTGCCGACGGTGGCGACGACGGAGCCGGTGACGCTGAGCGGGTTTACGCGGATGGGGAAGCTTGAGCTGAAGCAAGGGGCGAGCATCGGTAAGAACAAGGAACAAGGGGGAGGGATTGAGCTAGTGGGGGGGCAGATCATGTTGCGGGAGGTCAGTGCTCTCGTCAGTGAGACGTATGGAGCCAAAGCGGGCAGAGGAATTCGGGTGCGGGGTAGTGAGAGCATTACCATTAGGGATTCGACGAGCAACCAGGACAGTGACAAGAGCAGGGTCAGTACGAAGACGTTTGCTGCTGGGGCGGCAGGGCCAATTAGTGTAGTCGCGCCGCAGATTCTACTCGATAACCGGGCCAGTATTCGCTCGGGGGCAAAGCCAGGCAGCACGGGGCGGGCCGGTGATGTGGAGGTGCGGGGACAGCAGATTAAGGTGCGCCATGGAGGAGAAATCGTGAGTCAAACCGAGGAGGACGGTGATGCTGGGACGGTGAGAGTGGAAGGGAGCGAGGAAGTGATAGTGGGAGGCAGCACCAGCAAAGGGCGGAACAGCAACATTATCAGTGACACGTTTGGGGAAGGCAATGCAGGCAAAGTAGTGGTGCAGGCGCCCCATGTTTTGGTGGATGAAGATGGCCAAATTGGCGCACGAGCCCAGCGAGACAAAGGGATGACGGGTGCTGGAGCAGATCGGAAGGGGAACGCAGGGGAAGTAGAGGTGACGGGGCAACAGATCGAAGTGCTGAACGGGGGCACGATTGCCAGCACGACGTTTACCGCTGGCGCTGGGGGGACCGTGACAGTGCAAGCCAGCGAGGCAGTGACCCTTCGGGGCAAAAACGGCCAGGGAAACACAAGAAGCTCCATTAATAGTGATACCTGGGGGAAAGGTGATGCTGGCAAGGTGGTGGTGGAGGCTCCAAAGATCATAGTAAATGAAGATGGCCGCATCGCAACGCGGGCAAGAGAAGGCAGCACGGGGCATGGAGGTGATGTGGAGGTGAGTGGGCAGCAGATCCAGCTGGTGAATGGAGGCACGATCACGAGTTCGACTTTTGGCCCGGGAGATGCGGGGACGGTGAAGGTGGAAGCGAGTGAGCAGGTGACACTCCAGGGGCGGGATAAGCTGAAGAATCCCAGTGCTATCATCAGTGAGGCAAATGGAGAAGGAGCGGCTGGGACCATAACAGTGCAGGCACCCCACGTCACGGTGGATGAGCGAGGCAGTATTGCCGCGCGGGCGAACAAAGGCAGCAGGGGGCGTGGGGGTGATGTAGAGGTGCGGGGCCAACAGATTGAGGTGCGCCATGGAGCAGAAATCGTGAGTCAAACCTCGGGGCCTGGCGATGGGGGGACGTGAGGGGTGGAAGCAGGCAAGGAAATCGTAGTGGCAGCAACAGACAGCTCAGGACGGAACAGGAACATTACCAGTGAGACGTATGGGGAAGGGAATGCAGGCAACATGGTAGTGCAAGCGCCCCATGTCGCGGTGGATGAAGATGGCATCATTGCCGCGCGGGCACAGGTAGATAAGGTGACGGGTGCGGGAAAAGACCGGAGGGGGAATGCGGGGGACGTAGAGGTGACGGGGCAACGGATCGACGTGCTTAAGGGGGGAGTGATTACCAGCACGACGTTGACCGCTGGTGCTGGGGGGACGGTGAGGGTGCAGGCCAGTGAGGCAGTCACACTTCGAGGCCGAGACGGCGAGGGAAAGACAAGAAGCAATATTCTTAGTGATACTCTGGGGCGAGGTAATGCAGGTAAGGTGGTGGTGCAGGCGCCAAAGATCATAGTGGATGAAGATGGCCGCATTGCTGCACGGGCGCTGGCAGGAAGCATGGGGCGTGGCGGTGACATAGAGGTGAGTGGACAGGAAATCCAGGTGGTCCATGGTGGGGAGATCTCAAGTTCGACTTTGGGGGAAGGCGATGCGGGGGCGGTAACAGTGCAGGGAACTGAAAGTGTAATGGTACAAGGGTTTAATAGCCAGGGATCTGCGAGCGTCATTTCCAGCGATACGGTCAATGGGGGAACAGCGGGCAAGGTAGTGGTACAAGCGCCGCAGATAACGGTAAATGAAGGGGGAGTGATTACTGCGCGGGCGCTGAAGGACAGCACAGGCCGGGGGGGAAATGTGGAGGTGAGCGGGCGGCAGATTGCTGTGGTCAACGGCGGGCAGATTGCGAGTTCGACCTTGGGGACCGGAGATGCGGGAACGGTGACCGTACGTGGGACCGAGACAGTGACGCTTCGGGGGCGCGATAGCCAAGGGAATCTCAGCACCATTGCCAGTGACACGTCAGGTGCAGGCGCCGCAGGAGCAGTGACCGTGGAAGCGCCGCAGGTGGTTGTGGATGAGGGCGGGGTGATTGCCGCGCGGGCGATCACAGGCAGCACAGGGCGGGGCGGCGATGTAGAGGTGAGGGGGCAGGAGATTGCTGTGATTAACGGGGGCGAGACTACGAGCGACACGGCGGGGGCGGGTGCGGCAGGCAAGGTCATAGTAGAGGCCCCGCAAATCAAGGTAGATAGTGGTTCCATCGAGGCGCGAGCGCTTGCCGGTAGTACCGGACATGGGGGGGATGTGGAGGTGAGTGGGCAACAAATTAACGTGCTCAACGGCGGCCGGGTTGCGAGCGATACCGAAGGAGCTGGCGATGCGGGGACCGTGACCGTGCGAGCGACTGAAAGAGTGAAAGTGCAGGGTCGGGATGCCCAAGGGTCGGCTAGTATCATTTCCAGTGACACGGCAAGTGCGGGAGCAGCAGGGACGGTGACAGTACAGGCGCCACAAGTGGTGGTCGATGGCGGCGGAGTGATTGCCGCGCGGGCGCTCCAGGACAGCACGGGGCGCGGGGGTAATGTCGAGGTGAGTGGGCAGCAGGTTACTGTGATTAACGGGGGCGAGATCACGAGCGACACGGCGGGGGCGGGTGCGGCAGGCAAGGTCATAGTGCAAGCCCCGCAAATTAAGGTGAATGGTGGCTTCATTGAGGCGCGAGCGCTCGCCGATAGTACCGGACGCGGGGGAGATGTGGAGGTGAGCGGGCAGCAGGTTGAGGTGGCCAACGGCGGCACGATTTCGAGTGCGACTTTTGGGGCCGGGGATGCGGGGCAGATCCGGGTAAACGCTGACACACTACAAATCGCTGGGCAAGACACCCAAAGGAAGGGGAGTAGCATTGTTGCGAGTACAGAGACGGCGGGCCGTGGAGGAGATGTGAACATTCGGGCTCGGACACTTCTCCTCAATACTAACGGTGAGATCAGCGCCACTAGTACTGGGTCAGGCGATGCTGGCCGGCTGACGGTAGCGGTGGATGACACTCTACGGATGACCGATGGGCGCATTTCCACGCAAGCCGATCAAGCCGGCGGAGGAAATATCACGGTGAAAGTGGGGGGAGTACTAGAGATGGTGCGCAGTGAGCTGGCGACAAACGTACTGAAGGTTCCCACACAAGCGCAACAACCCGGAGGCGGGATTATCACCATGCAGGTAGGAAGCGTGCTAGAGATGGTACGCAGCAAGCTGACGACAAGCGTACAAGGGGGCAGCGGCAATGCGGGCGACATCAAGGTGACCGCACCAGCGGTGGCCCTCAATGATAGCACGGTGCAGGCAAAGGCCGATGCTGGGAAAGGCGGCAACATCACGATCAACGCGGAGGTATTTATAGCCTCGCCCGATAGTATCGTGGATGCCTCCGCGGGGCCAGCCGGGGTCAATGGGACGGTGGACATTCGGGGGGTGATAAATGACTTAAGTGGGAGTTTGAAGCCATTGAGCCAGGAGTATCAGTCGGCGGTGGTCTTAGCGGCAAATCGGTGTGCGGGGCGGGTCCGGGAGGGAGAGGTGAGCAGCTTTGTGCTGACAGGACGGGGCGGTATACCGTTGCAGCCTGGAGGATTGTTGCCAAGCACTTCCCTGGTGCTCAACACCCTGAGCAGAACCGCGGGTGATGCTGGAGGTTTTCCTTTAGCCCAGGAAGCCAGAGCTGGTGAAATTGCCCAGTTGCAGTGGGAAGTTGGCTGGGACTGCAAGTAAGAAGAATGAGAAGAGAGACTTGCGACGCAAACCGAAGGAGTAGACATGAGGCAATTGAAGAATGGCTTCGCCGTGCAGGTCCTGCTTTACAATGTCCTAGCGTGGGTCCTCCTTCCCCTGACGATCAGTCACGCGCAGATCACACTTGATGGCAGCTTGGGGCCCAAGGGACCGCTGAGCGGACCCAACTTCACCATTGACGCTAAGGTGGGCCGCCAAGTCGGCTCCAATCTCTTTCACAGCTTTAGCGAGTTTAACATCCAAACCGACCAGAGTGCGACCTTCACCGGTCCTGATGCCATCCGCAATGTCATTGGCCGTGTCACCGGCGGGCAAGTCTCAGAGATCGACGGCACGCTGCGCTCAACAATGCCCAATGCCGCCCTCTATCTGCTCAATCCCGCCGGGGTCATGTTCGGCCCTAAGGCTAAACTCGACGTGCCAGGCTCCTTTCATGTGAGTACCGCAGATTATTTGAAGCTCAGTGATGGGGGGCGGTTTGCCGCTACCCAGCCCGAGACCAGCGTGTTGACGAGCGCGCCGCCGCAAGCCTTTGGGTTTTTGGGGCCGAATCCTGCGCCGATCACGATCCAGGGAAGCACGTTGCAGGTCGCAAAGGCGCAGACGCTCTCGATCGTGGGCGGGGATGTGACCATGACGGGGGGAAAAGTGAGTGCGCCAGAGGGGCAAGCGACCATAGTGAGTACAGGATCAGCGGGGGAGGTGAGTGTGCCGACAGTGGCGACGACCGAGCCGGTGACGCTGAATGGGTTTACGCGGATGGGGAAGCTGGAGCTGAAGCAAGGGGCAGTAATAGATGGCAGTGGGGAAGGAGGGGGAGGGATTGAGTTATCAGGGGGTAAGATCACGTTACAGGACGGCAGTGCTCTCGTGAGCGAGAGGCAGGGAACGAAAGCGGGCAGAACGATTCGGGTGCATGGGACTGAAAGCATAACACTGATGGATCATTCACTGCATGATTTCCCATCGAGTGAGATTGACGCCAACTCAGGAGGCACGGGTGCGGCAGGAGAAATCATAGTGCAGGCACCCCAGGTAATGGTGAATCACGCGTTCATTAGTGGGGGCAATCTAGAGGTGAGCGGGCAGCAGATTGACCTTGTCAACCATAGCTCTATCCAAAGTTGGGGAAGTTCAACGGTGACTGTGCGGGCGACAGAGAGAGTGACGATAGGGTCTAGCGGTAATATACTTTGTGTTTTGGGCGACAATGGCAACGCGTTGGTACAGGCACCGCACGTAACGATAGATGATGGCAGCATTTTTGCGATAACAGGCAAGAGAGGGAATTTAGAGATAAGCGGCCAACAAGTTGATATTATCAATGACAGTGAGATCACAAGTGAGTCTTTTGATGCCGCGGACGCGGCAACAGTGACGGTACGGGGCACAGAGGGAGTGACGTTATCTGCCAGTACCATCTCCATCTCCAATCTTGGAAGTGAGGGAGGTGCAGCGGGTACAGTGACGGTGCAGGCACCACGCGTAAGGATAAACAAGGGGCGTATTTCCGCGGAGACCGGCACGCTCATGCTTTGTGGGGCCGATCTCCGTGGCTCTGGTTGTTCTTCGCCCCCGCTCGATGGAGGGCGTGGAGGTCGTGTAGAAGTGAAAGGACAACAAGTTGAAGTCATCAACCACAGCACGATCACAAGTGGATCTATTACTGCCAGGGATGCGGGAACAGTGACGGTACAAGGCACCGAAGGAGTGACGTTGTCTACCAGTACTATCTCCAGTGATACGAGTGGGAGAGGAGCAGCGGGTAGGGTGACGGTACAAGCACCACAAGTACTGGTGGATGAGGGTGGGGTGATTGCCGCCCGAGCGCTCGCGGGTAGCAAGGGACAAGGAGGCGAGGTGGAGGTGAGTGGGCAGTGGGTCGAGGTCATCAACGGCGGTACGATTTCGAGTGCGACCCTTGGAGTAGGCGCTGCAGGGCAGGTCCGGGTGATCGCTGATACGCTGCGGATCGCTGGACAGGACATCCAGGGCAATAGGAGTAGAATCGCTGCGAGTACTCAGACGGCGGGTCGTGGGGGTGATGTTAATATCCAAGCCCAGACGCTTCTCCTTGATGCTGGCGGAGAGATCAGCGCTACCAGCGCCGGGACCGGAGATGCGGGGACTGTGGCAATATGCGTGGCCGACGAGCTGCGGATGACCGACGGGCGCATTTCTACCCAAGCGCAACAAGCCGGAGGAGGGAATATCACCGTGCAGGTAGGAGGAGTCCTGGACATGGTGCGCAGTGAGCTGACGACGACCGTGCCAAATGGCAAGGGCAATGCGGGCAATATTGCGGTGACAGCGCAGGCCGTAGCGCTCAATAACAGTACGGTGCGAGCGCAGGCGGCTGATGGGAATGGAGGAAATATTAGGATTAAGGCGGGGGCGTATTTAGCTTCACCCGACAGTGAGGTAACCGCGTCCTCACAGAAGGGGGTCAGTGGGACGGTGGATATCCAGGGGGTGATTAGTGATCTAAGTGGAAGTTTGAAGCCGTTGAGTCAGGAGTATCAGCCGGCGGTGACTTTAGTGGCCAATAGGTGTGCGGGGCGGATTCGGGAGGGCACAGTGAATAGTTTTGTGGTAACGGGGCGGGGCGGGGTGCCATTGCCGCCTGGAGGATTATTGTCTAGCGCTTCCCTGGTTGCCGAGCAACAAGAGAAGACAGGGAAAGCCGAGACACGCCAAGATTTCCGTCTCACGGAGCAAGATCTTTCCGCCGCTTGGGTGGCTGTGGACGACGTTTGCGCCTGGCCTGGAGGACAGTGATGCCGCCTGCCATGCGATATCGTGAGTGTACCGAAGGAGAATTGTCAATGACAACTCAAACGCAGCCACATTTTCTACGCGTGCGTTCTTCTCATCGCTGGTGGACCCTGACACCGCTCACTCTCATGTTGTGGGGTTATGGACTCTCGACCATCACTCTCCCAACACAAACCTGGGCAAAGGAAGCCTCGTCTCCGTCTGCTTCTTCGGCTGAGCAGTTGCAAATTGAAGGACGGGCCGCGTTTCAACGGGGAGATTTCGAACAAGCAGTGCAGCACTGGCAAGAAGCTGTGGCGCGTTCTGAACCCGGGGACCGTTCTGGACAATTGAGTGATACGCTGATTGCCCTTGCCCAAGCGTACCAAGCGCTCGGGCAGTATCAAGATGCGCTCCATATTTTTGCCCAAGCGCAACTGGCTGCCAAGCAGCTTCAAGATCCGATACGGACTGCTTTGGTGCTGCAGAATATTGGGGATATCTATGTCGCTGCGGGCTCAGTAGAGAAAGCTTCCCAAGCTTTGAATGAAGGTTTGGCCATTGCCCGACAGATGCAGAACGCCACTGTCAGCGCCGCGCTCCTGAACGATCTCGGGAATCTGCTGACGAGCCAGAAGCGCTTCAGCGAGGCTTTCGCTGCCTATCAAGAAAGTATGACGCTAGCACAAAGTAGCGAGAACCTTCCGTTGGCGGTGCGGGTATGGACTAATGCTGCTACTACTTTGCTTCAACAAGGCCAGTATCAGGAAGCCCGTACGTATCTGGATCAGGCGGAGACAAACTTACCATCCATCGAACCCTCGCACGATAGTGTCTATGGATGGATTACGCTCGGTGTCAGTTATCGTACTCTACGGCAGCACCTGCCCCACGCGAATGCTGACCCTTTGCCGCACGCATTTGCCGCACTGTCTACAGCCAGTACTATGGCTGAACAACTAGGAGACAAGCGGGCCGCGGCCTACGCCTGGGGTGCTCTCGGGACGCTTTATGAAGATGACCAACGCTATCCCGAAGCGTTGCAGCTCACGCAGCGTGCGATTTTCGTCGCACAGCAAGTGCAGGCGCCGGAATCCCTGTATCGATGGCAATGGCAGGCAGGACGTATTTTGAAAGCTCTAGAACGCCGCGATGAGGCGGTCGCTTCCTATCGTGGCGCGGTGGCCTCATTACAATCCATTCGTCAAGAGTTGGCCGTACAGTACGGAGGAACGCAGACCTCGTATCGTGAATCGATTGCGCCCGTGTATTTTGAACTTGTAGACTTATTGCTGCAGCAGGCCGCGAAACTTCCGCGTGAGGAAGAGCAAGCGTATCTGGTGGAAGCGCGGGCGACGGTAGAGTTGTCGCGTGCAGCAGAGCTGCGCGATTACTTTCATGATGAATGCGTAGATACTGCTCACTCTCATGTGGTGCAGCTCGACGAGGTCTCAAAGTCCGCCGTGGTCGTGTACCCGATTCTTCTCCCCGACCGCACGGAGCTTCTCGTCAGTCTGCCGGGAGGATTGAAGCGCACAATCGTGCCAGTAGGCGCTGCCGCCGTAACAATGGAAGTGAGAAATCTCCGTCAATATTTGGAGAAACGCATCACTAGACAGTATCTGCCGCCTGCCCAACGCCTCTACGACTGGTTAATTCGACCCATTGAACCGGACCTGGCCGCGGTTTCGGCTAAGACCTTAGTGTTTGTCCCCGATGGTCCTTTACGGACTATTCCCATGGCGGCATTGCACGATGGTTCCCAATTCCTGGTGCAGAAGTACGCGGTGGCGGTCACTCCGGGGCTTGATCTGACTGATCCCCATCCGCTGAAGCGGGAACAGACCCAGGTTTTTGCGGCCGGTCTCACAGAAAGCGTACAAGGGTATGCGGCGTTACCCTATGTATCAACGGAACTGCAGGCTGTGCACCAAATGTACGGCAGCATTCCGTTGCTGAACCAGGCATTCCAGACAACCGCGATGGAAAAAGAATTGAGAGAGAATCCATTCTCTATTGTCCATATTGCCTCGCACGGACAATTTGCTGGCGACGTGGAGAAGAGTTTTATTCTCACCTTTGATGATAAACTCACGATGGATCGCCTTGCGCAAGTTGTCGGTTATTTTCGCTTCCGTCAGACACCCTTAGAACTCCTCACGTTAAGTGCGTGTGAAACCGCTGCCGGCGATGATCGAGCTGCTCTCGGTCTCGCCGGAGTGGCGATCAAAGCCGGAGCACGAAGCGCGTTAGCAACGTTATGGTCCGTGAATGACGAGGCGGCCTCTCTTCTTGTGACAGAATTCTACCATCAATTACAGAACGCTTCGATCTCTCGTGCTACAGCTCTACAGCGCGCACAAATGAAGCTCCTTGACGACCCCCGTTATCAACACCCAGCCTACTGGTCCCCCTTCCTCCTCCTGAATAACTGGTTATGAACTGGAGCAACTCTATGCGGCTCAAGGATATGCTCTTGCGCGCCCCTCTTATCTCCAGTCTTCTGGTGAGTCTTGTGGTTGGCGGGGCCCTCATCGGCATACGCCAACGAGGTTGGTTCGAGCCGTTAGAATTGATGAGTTATGATTGGATGTTGAACAGGCAGCCTCGTTCTCCTGTGAGCTCTGCGCGGGTGACTATCGTAGGCATTACTGAAGAGGATATTCGTCGCCAAGGACACTGGCCATTGACGGATGAAGATTTAGCGCGGACGTTGCAGATTTTGATACAATATCAACCATGTGCGATAGGCGTCGATCTCTTTCGCGACATGCCTGTTCCTCCCGGTGAACCTGAGTTGGAGAAAGTGTTAACTGAAAATCCCAATATTATTGTCGTCACGAAAGCAGGTGGTCCGACCGATCACGGCGTCCCGCCGCTGCCTTATTTGCAAGAGACGGAACAGTTTGGGTTTGCGGATGTCGTGCTTGATCCTGGAAGCATTGTGCGTCGTGGTCTGCTGTATCTTCATGAAGGTAAGAAACCCGTTGTGTCGTTTTCCTTGCGTCTCGCGCTTATATACCTGCAGAGGGAAGGAATTGTTCCGCAACTTGGTCTTGTCGATCCGCAAGATCTCCGCCTCGGTCACGTCACATTTAAGCCGTTTGAAGGAAACGATGGCGGCTATATCGATGCTGATGCTCGTGGTTATCAATTCTTGCTTGATTTCCAGGACGCTGGAAGACCGTATCCTTCTTTCACTTTGACGAGTGTATTGAATGAAGAAGTTGCCCCAAAAGCAATGCGAGACAGAATTGTATTGCTGGGAATGACTGCGGACAGCGTCAGGGACACTTTCCTTATTCCCTATGGAGAGACCCTCGGCTCGGTGTCCACGATCCCAGGCGTCCAACTGCATGCACAGATGGTGACCCAGCTGTTACGAGGCGCCTTAGATGGAGGTGGTCAGATAACAACAATGAGTGAGCCACAAGAGTGGGGCTGGATACTGTTGTGGTGTGTAGCTGGAGGGAGGGTCGGACTACTGAGCATGTTACCATGGCAGTTTCTGTTATCTCTGATTGGCGGAATCTCGATTCTTGGTGCTCTTGTTCACGGCGCGTTTTTGCAGCGTTGGTGGATTCCGCTCATTCCTCCCGCTGTCGGCTGGGTACTCTCAGCAAATCTCGTAAGGACCTTCTTTTTGCAAAGAAAGGATACGGTATGAAGTGGAGTCGACGCCTGGTCTTGGGCTTTTTTCTCTATGAACTCGTTACGCCTTGGTTGTCTTTTGCACAGAAGTCTGATCTTGCGATTCTCTGTGTTCAGGGGATCTCACAGCAGTGCGGTTATGAGACGGACCCCATGGACGGAGTCTTAGGTAAGGGGACAAAAAACGCGATTAAATCATTTCAATATAATAACAAATTAGCGCAAACCGGGATCATGAACGAATCACCTAGAACAGCGCACCCCAAGTCCCAAATTGATACAGTAACGCCAGCAAATAAGCCATCAACAGAAAGCGCGCCAGCGGTGCCTACTGGCCGCCAGGAATCTTCGACGTCAGAGATGGAGAAAGTACCAATAGTGTATAATCCGCCCCAGCGAGGCGCACCGGGGCACCGGGGTGTTGCGGCAGTGAGAGGATTTGGAGAAACACCTACCTTCTACCCTTTAGTTCCCGATGACCATATTGGACTGACTATCCAGGAGCAACCTGCATTGTACTGGTACCTCACTGAACCAACAACGTACAAGATCGAACTCACAATTGTCGATGTTAATAACGATGTTCAGCCTCTCTTTGAGCACGACTTGCCGTCTCCTACTCGCGCTGGAATCCAAAAGATTGACTTGGCTGAATATGATGGAGTACGTCTCTCACTCGGTGTGCACTACAAATGGTTTGTCTCCATAATGCCTGATCCCTCTTCTCGCTCAAAAGACTTCTCAGCGTTTGGAGAGATTCAACGCATCGAACAGCCGACGTTAAAGGTAAAGCTTTCGCAAGCAAATAAAGAAGAGCGTCCAGCGCTCTATGCAGAAGCTGGCCTATGGTATGATGCGCTTGCTGCAATTTCCGACTTGATTGATGCTATGCCGAACGATTCTAGTCTTCGCACACAACGAGCTTCTTTCTTAGGGCAAATTGGCTTGCGAGAAGTAAGAGAGGAGAATGTTAAGAAGTCGGGAGAATAGAGCGGTGGATCAGTTGGCTCCTTTGTCGTCATTTTTGACAAATTTCTCAATGTGTGATCGTAAGACTTGACTCTTTTGCTGCCCCTGCGACGCTGAGGTGGTTGCAGTGCGGGAAAGAGAGACCCGCACTGCCGCAACGTCCCCTCAATGCTCCTTAGTCGAATTACACTAACCCCTTGATATTACCAACAATGGGGCCCGTTCCCTCCAGAAACATCCAAATGAACAAAGCCGGATACGGTGGCTTTGCACGTCCATGGAGCACCCACCCCCCTCGGATAGGCTGTTACGACCCATGTCCCTTTCCGTAGACCAGTGGTCGCAAAACCCACCGACTGATTTGGAGCTGAAAATAGGTGCCCTGTACTTTGTACGGTGAAGGTTGTTTGACCTTGACCATTTAGGTCTAAGGGTGAATCTAACCTCCCGGTAAAGTCCACGGTTAGATCAAATGGCCCGGTCCCACCACGTTGGGCATCAAAGATATAACTACCAATCAAAATCCCTGTTGGTGGTGGCGGTGGGGTCACCACACCTGGTGGCTTTGGTTGCTGGTCTTTCGGCGGAGTGACCACCTGATCCTGACAGAGGACGTAGTTACCGTAGTAGGGCTCAGACGTCCAGGATTCATTCGGCAGAAACCGGGCGCCATCGGAACGACGCACGGTGACCTTGTCGTTATTCACCACAATGGCGTCGGCCATCCCGTCCCCCGTTACATCCGCAACGTATGTTCCTATACTGCCGTAGTAGGGCCAACCCGTCCAGGACTCATTCGCCAGGAACTTTGTGCCATCGGAACGACGCACGGTGACCTTGTCGTTATTCACCACAATGGCGTCGGCCATCCCGTCCCCCGT
>CAZUFQ010000004.1:0-12775 GCA_964618735.1 uncultured Enterobacteriaceae bacterium | reverse complement strand
GTCCAGGCCTCATTGGGCAGGAATTTTGTGCCATCGGAGCGACGCACGGTGATCTTGTCGTTATTCACCACAATAGCGTCGGCCTTACCGTCTCCCGTCACATCGGCAAAGTAGGTTGCGATACTGCCGTAGTAAGGCTCAGACGTCCAGGCCTCATTGGGCAGGAATTTTGTGCCATCGGAGCGACGCACGGTGATCTTGTCGTTATTCACCACAATAGCGTCGGCCTTGCCGTCCCCCGTCACATCGGCAAAGTACGTCCCTCGTGTCCCATAGTAGGCATCCGAGGTCCAGGCCTCATTCGCTAGGAACTGCGTGCCATCGGAACGACGCACGGTGATCTTGTCGTTATTCACCACAATGGCATCGGCCTTGCCGTCTCCCGTCACATCCACGAACTGCGTCCCGTTTGCGGACGGCATTAGGCAAAGACCAAAAGAGGGAGTAGCACGTGCCGAGAGCCCCACCAGAGCGGCGAGGGCAAGCCCCAGCACTTTTAGTGCACTCTTTGGGCGCCGCAGCTTTCCCTCTGGAAATGACCGTGTCACCCTCTGCGTCCGGGATATGGCACAGCCAGGATTACTGCCGTTGTCGGTGCCCTGACTCTGGAAGCTTTGTGCTTCGATCATAGCGTAATTCATCTTGCTCTCCTTTCTCAGATTAAGAGCCGGCAGGTGCATAGGCGCTGCACGACTCAAGGTTTTGTTAATATTTATTTGTTGTCAACAATAGAAATATATTGTCGTTTTGTCTTGATCCGAGTCTAAATATAGGCCTGCGATTCTTCATTCCAATTTGTGTTCACAACGCTCAAGTTGCCAGCGCCTGTAATAGAGCTCCACTGCGCCTAAAATACACGGTCACTCCAGTGGCGTTCCTCTGCAGACAGCTGTTGACTTACACTCCGCGACAAGGGGCTCTCGGGCGCGCACACGGCTCCCTGTCACAGACAACCGGGCGGCGTCTCGGAGACAAGGGACGAGGCTCGAGTGCGACGCACCCTAGCATCATGGTCACGGCGCTCTGTAGTGTGATCCTCCTGGTTCCCCCTCCAGAGTGGTTTCTCTCCTGCTGCGCCCGAGTGACTGGCCGATTGAGCCAAACGACCGCGCCCGCGGTTCGCATACCTAGAGGTTTGGAGCGGGGTACAACGTGAGGCCGGACGAAGAAATATTTTCTTCTAAAGCTGGCAAAGTCGGTCGGAGTCGCTTGGTTAAGCATTGTTGTCATGGTGTTGCCCTTCCTGCTGGCTTCCTTGGGTTCTCTGCACCCAGAGCACGCGTCGTGCCACTTCTGGTGGAATGAGTAAGAGTGACCGAAAGAGGCTGATCCGGCAGGGAAATTTGCGGCACGAGGCCTGAGCACAGGCCGTCGCGGGAAGGAGGCAGGATATCTGTTCGGATACGGGGATGTATCTGAACGGAGTCAGTCGATATAAGGTGCTTGCGCAGATATTGGTGGTGTCAAGCGCTTCGAGCGCGTGTCGACGAGGATTGCGGGCCTAGAATTTGTTCACCAGATTAAGAAAGAGTAATTTAATCCTTTTCCCTTGCTCCCCTTCCATACACACTTCCCAGGTATGGGAGTCTGCGCTGGCTGCTTGAGCAGGCAGATTTAGCAAGCTCTCTCTCCTTCGTTCTAAAAACTGCATCAATCTATGCACTGTACCCCTTTGCACGGTGCATGGCGCAAGCACGAGGTCAGCATTGAGCAAGCTCTGGAGCCGGCTGATGACCTGCTAGCGAATCGCTACAAGTTTATGCCGTATCCGCCCCTGCTTATGCACCCCATACTCTGCGTCGGTGGAATAGTAGGTTGTTGCATGTTGCTCGATGCCCCCAAGCACAAACGGCGCGCCAACTCATAGGCATCCCGTCGGAGGGAAACTTCCTCTATACTACCCGGCTTGCCAAGAAAATCCGCCGACTTCCCAGCCCCGACGGAATCCGCACGATGCCGTGTCCACAAAACCGAGACCTATGACCGCCATGATGCGATGCAGGCTCTGCACCGCTGGTCTGGCCTCTCTTGCCATTGCTCCTTCATCTCCTTCACAACCGTTGGGAGAAGTGTCACCTATTAACGCTGTCTCTTCCTAGCGGCAGAACAGATGCAGAGCCGCCTTAAGCGGCGTGTTGATACTCGGCGGTGCTCGTTAACAGGGCTCAGCCAATCCACGCATTCTTATTGGCCTCCCCAGCTCGTGATGGGCGCGGCGTCGCGGCACCGGAGGCAGACACGGGGTTGTCCTACCATGCGGCCATTGATGTCTATCGACGAAACCTGATTCGCTGTGCACTCGCCCAGGCCCAAGGGAACCGTGCGGCAGCGGCTAAGCCCTTGGGGCTCCAGCGCACTCACCTCCAGCAGTCGCCCAAAGTTCTCCACATCGACGACTGACTCCATTCAGATACACCCTTGTATCCGAACGGATACTCTTTCCTTCTCCACGATGGGAGGCATGAACGCCGCCGGTTAACTATTTCTTCTGCAGAATCAGCTCTTTCTTCTCACTCTTAGTTATGCTGCCACACGTGGCACGACCCGTGCTCTGTCTGCAGCGAGACGCAAAAAACCAGTATGGAAAAGATCACCATGCCAACACACCATATAGTAGGATACACAATAGACACAATTACAAGAGAATATAGATAACAACCTGTTACAATTAACTTTGCGACAGAACCGGAGGAAATGTCATGAGAAAGGTGAGAACACTGGTCATGCCAGTAGGCTTTGTATTCACGTTGTCGATCCTGATGGTGCTGCAGCTCCAACCAGCAGGGGGGGCTCCCCTCCCAGCGGGGAGAGCTCCCCGCTGCTCATCATTAAATGAGGACGTACTGAACGTGCGCGATTTTGGAGCCAGAGGGGATGATGCTACTGATGATACCGCTGCTATTCAAGCAGCCATCGATTGCGCCCAGCATTCTGGCCGGAACCTCAGTGTGATGCTGGGTGCTGGCGTCTTCCGGGTAAGCTCCAGCCTGATCATTGCGGGCGACAACAAGGGCGTAGCTATCCTCGGCTCCCCATGGGCCTCTCTTCAGCAAGGCAGCGCCCTGCCAGTCTCCACCATCCGGTGGGTCGGGGGAGCTGCTCCGGTCTTCGATGTATCGTCAACCTTTACACACTTTATTAACTTCTCCATTGTCAACAATGGAGCAGCTACCAACGGCATCAAGTTCGCTGTGGGTGGCCGTATCCTTCTGTTTGGAATGTCCTTCGTTCCGCCGTCCACACCCACGCAAGCCTCAGCGTTTAGCGATGCCGCCGTGTGGATCGATGGCGTTAATTACGACATGATAGATAGATGCGAGTTTGAAACATCTCCAGCCATCAAGATCACCAGCACCGGGACCACCTTAGAGATTACCCGTTCAGTGTTTGATGCTTCTTCCATCGCCAACCCGCTCCTCAAGGTGGATGCCAACATCGAACTATTAAAGATCGAGCGTAACACGTTCAACCATCAGCCCAAAGCGCATGTCGTCTTCGACAATTCTGCCACGACCAACACCATTGCAGTTATGCGGGTCGTGGCCAATGAGTTTGATGGGAACGCTCTACTACCGTCACCGAGCAGAATTATTCTCGGGAAGAACATCTTAAATCTAACATTCGAGGACAACACAATAGAGCAGTTCCCCGAGATCACGGATAGTTTAATTCAGTTGACAAACTCGCGAGCGCGCGTATCAGGAAATTGGGGGTCATCTATCAATGCTCCTCTAGTCAAAACTCTTGACACAACGTCCCGAGTATTCGTGGGGCCAAACAACTTGAATCCCAGCACGAAAGGCGTTCTGGACGATGCGTCGGAGTCAGGAGGCGTTATAGATGTCCCCCTTGTAGGATCTCAGGCGATACTGCATGGCAATCTGGGTTCGCCCAGCAGCGAGACAGTCTATCGGATTTCGGCTACGGATGGCAGAGGTATCGACGTGTTCTTTTCCGAGCCACCAGACACTAGGCCTGGGTATATGACCAAGGGTCAGAGATTTACCGTCATGATCATAAATAGATCTGGCGATGTAATGGAAATGGGCGCCGTGACATTCTCATCGCAGTTTAAGACATCCGGCGAGTTCCCACGTCTAGCTAACGGAAAAAGCAGGGCAATCACATTCGTTTATGATGGGTCGTATGCGGTGGAACTGTGGCGTGGTAGAGCAGATGTAGAGAACTAAGGTATCCCATTTTTAAGAGTTCTGATAGAAATAATTTTGCTCAGACCGCACATCGGATTAACTCCATTGAGGTAAGCCCCCAGCTCTGCTGGGGCGACTCCCAGTGTTTGACATATGCGGGAAGGTGTGACTTCCCCGTTGTGCCGCCCAAGGCACAACGGAAAGGAAGCCACGATGAAGGACTATCAACGCTTACAGCACACGCTATGGGAATGCAAATATCACCTTGTCTTTATTCCGAAGTATCGGCGCAAGGCGTTGTTTACGGCGCTGCGGAAAGACTTGGGCCCGGTATTCCGGGACTTGGCCCAGCGCAAAGGGTGTCGGGTGGAGGAGGGGCATTTGCGTCCCGATCACGTCCACATGTTGGTGAGTATTCCCCCCAAGTACGCGGTCGCGGCGATTGTGGGCTATCTGAAGGGGAAGAGTGCGATTCATATTGCCCGGACGTATCGGGGCAAAGAGCGCAACTTCACCGGGGAGCACTTCTGGGCGCGCGGCTATTTCGTCTCGAGTGTCGGGGCCGACGAACAAACAGTGCGCCAGTACATCCGTGACCAAGAAGAAGAGGACATCCGGCTCGATCAACTCAAGTTGTTTAAGTAGGACCTAGACCGCCTTGGGCGGTTCATAGACAAACCTCCGGCTCTGCCGGAGGTAGATGAAATGTACCCTTTCACCTTAATAGATGGCCTATCACAAATTGTTACAATCGCATTTGCTCCAAAGCTCTCCCGGGGGCGTCCATATAGCGAGCGATATAGGACCGGAGGGTAGCCGAGTGATTGTCTGTGAATTTGCATATACCAAGACGTATGGCTTCGCCGAGGATGTCCGGGCGGCGGTGCAGGGGGTCTGCGAGGCCACGGAACGGGAGCTGCGAGCACTGCTCCCTGCCTTGCCTCCGCGTGTCGAACTCCACGTTGTGGCTGGGACACGAGTCATCCCGGAGACTGGAGAGACTGGAGGCGCGGTAACCCCTTGCCTTGTTGTTTGGGCCATTGATCCAACGCGACCCGAAGGTGTTGAGTCAATCGTTCGCTCGCGACTTCGCCCGACTCTCTTCCATGAGTTTCACCACCTGGTGCGAGGGTGGGTGATGTACGGCGGGGAGCCGCCTGAGTCATTCATGCACGGCGTCGTATGCGAGGGGCTTGCTACAGCCTTCGAGCGTGATGCAGCCGGGAGCAGGCCACCCTGGGGCGAATATCCAGACGATGTTGAGTCGTGGGTGACCGAACTTCTGAGTCTTCCATTGTCTGCTTCCTATGAAGACTGGATGTTCCAGCACCCTGACGGCCGTCGCTGGATAGGCTATCGGGCGGGAACCTTTATAGCTGATCGGGCCATCCAGTCCTCGGGTCTATCGGCGGCTGCACTGGCTCAGACACCAACCGAGGACATTTTAAGGATGGCAGGAGTGACATGAGTCGGATCAAGAGGCTGTCTCACTCACTGCTGGCAATGACGGCGCCGCCACCTGACCGATGCTGACAGTCAATGGCTCTCGTTCTGAGTTCACACTCCACATCGTGAATTCTCCATTCTTCTCATGGTCTCTACCGACGAAACTCTTCCAGAGGTAGGATGAACCTTCCACCTCTTCTCACCTTGCCCCCTCTTCCTCAACTTCTTGACTAGTAGTGCTAGGGAATTCTGGAGCTTCTTTTGCGGCTGCAGTTGTGGCTCCGAATTCTTGGGAAGCCAGAAGGCAGGGGGCACCCGATCCGTTGAGATACATCCCTATATCTGAACGGATACGCTTCCCTTCTCCGCGACGGCGGGCATGAGCGCCGCCGGTCATCCATTTCTCCTGTAGAATCAGCTCTCTCTTCTCACTGTCAGTGATGCCGTTAGGTGTGGCACGGAGCGTGCTCTAAGCACCGTGGAAACAACGTAGCTTATACGGGGCATAGCACTGCGGCGGCATCTTATCTAACGATTCTGCTCCATTGCGTAAAGTAGAACTGGGCACACTCCAGAAAGGAGGAACACGAACAGAGGGACACCTCATCACACCTGGATCTTATTCAGGCAAGGAAGGATGACGCAGAAACAACAACAATCAGTAAGGGTGCTTCGCGATCGACTACCAGTGGAGGCCAGTGCTGACACAACCAAATATCCCTATTGGAGGAGGAAACGATGAAGAGCAAATTACGAAATGCAGCAATGAGTCTCAGTTTTGTCCTGGCCTTAGGAGGCGCAGCAAGCTGGGGAGGCGGGTTACCAGCCACCAACGACGACAGTGATGGCGCTAACAATACCGGCGGGGGTACAAGCGCGCTGATAAACAACACCACCGGGTCCTTCAACACGGCCTATGGTGGCGGCGCGCTCCTCGCTAACACCACCGGGTCCTTCAACACGGCCGCCGGCCGCGGCGCGCTCGCTGCTAACACCACCGGCTCCTACAACACGGCCACGGGGGAAGAAGTGCTCTTCTCTAACACGACCGGCACCGCCAATACCGCCACTGGTTTTAGTGCGCTCTATTCCAACACCACCGGCAGAGGCAACACGGCCACGGGCAACGCCGCGCTCGCTGCTAACACCACCGGTGAGGGCAACACGGCCACTGGTGGCAGCGCACTCCGTTCGAACATCACCGGCTACTTCAACACGGCCACTGGTGCCGGCGCGCTCTTCGCTAACACTACCGGCGGGGGCAACACGGCCACCGGCGCCGGCGCACTCTCCGCTAACACTACCGGCGGGAGCAACACGGCTACCGGTCAGAGCGCGCTCTATTCCAACACCACCGGCATCGACAACACGGCTACCGGTCAGAGCGCGCTCCTCGCTAACACCACTGGCTACGAGAACACGGCCACGGGGGTCGCCGCGCTCCTGTCCAACACCATCGGCTACGATAACACGGCCAGTGGCTACTACGCTCTTGGTATCAACACCACCGGCTTCCAAAACACGGCCAGTGGGGTTTACGCGCTCACCTTTAACACCACCGGCTTCCAAAACACGGCCAGTGGGGTTTACGCGCTCAACTCTAACACCACCGGCTCCAGCAATACTGCCAGTGGGAACACGGCGCTCTCAAGCAATACGACCGGCAACTTCAACACCGCCAGCGGCGAAAGCGCCCTACGGTACAACACCACGGGGACCGCCAATACCGCTTTTGGCACGAATGCCCTGAAGAACAACTCGATCGGCACCTTCAACACTGCCAGCGGCGAAAGTGCGCTAAGGAAGACGACCACTGGGAGCGTCAACACAGCCTTCGGGAGTTCCGCGCTCCTTAGCAATACCTCAGGCAACTCGAACACTGCGATCGGCAATGGGGCTCTGAAGTCCGTCACCAGCGGAGACCGCAACATTGCTGTCGGCTCTGGGGCTGGCAAGAACCTGACCGATGGGTCCGATAACATTTACTTGGGCTCTCCGGGGGTAGCCAGCGAATCGAACACCCTGCGCCTGGGTAGCAGTCTGCAGACCCGGACCTTTGTGGCGGGGGTAAGTAGCACGCCGGTTGGGGGGAATACGGGTTTGATAAACGCCAATTGGCAGATTGGCACGCTCGTATCCTCTGCCCGCTACAAGCAAGATGTACAGTCTCTGAGTGACCAGAGCGCGAAACTGCAACAGCTCCGGCCCGTGTCCTTTCGCTACAAACAGCACCCGAAGGGTCCGATACAGTTTGGGCTGATCGCGGAGGAAGTAGCGAAAGTGTATCCGGAGTTGGTGACCCGGAACGCGAAGGGCGAGATCGAAGGTGTTCGGTATGACGAACTGGCCCCATTATTACTCAACGAATTTCAACATCAGCAGCAGGCGCAGATAAAGCAGCATGAGGCGATCGTCGCGCTACAAGCGGAAAACAAGGACTTACGGGCGAAGCTCGAAGAGCAGAACGCGACCTTGGCGGCTCGCGTAGCGCAATTAGAGACGGCGGCTCACATAGTAACAGTAGCCAATCGTTAAGCAGTAGTGTCCAGGTAATGAGGGCGAGCAACCGCCAATCTGTAACCTACTCAGTCGTCAGAGGTTTTTTGGTGAGGCCTCGACCACGCATTACCTGGATAGCACGACCAAAATGCCCGCTATTCTTAGAGGAGAAACTATGTACAGGAAATTATCTATCAGTGTGGTCGCTTTGGTGATCAGCATGTTTTCAATGCGCGCTTTGGCCAACGAGGTTCTTCAGGACCGCTGCAGCGGTGATGTGGCGATCGTTCCGTCATATGATGCTCGCCCAGATTCACCCGGAACAATCACTCTGACGAGAGACGCAAACGGTCAGACCAATTGGACAAGCCCTTTCAAGGTCGGCCTATCAGACGCAGGTCGGATCAGGTGGTGGTGTCATTCAACGACTGGCAACCAGTTCGACATCGGAACTTGGCGCATTGAAGAGATATTTCTCGGGACGAGTTGTGACGTGGACGCCAACTTTCAGCCAGAAAATTGCAAAGCCAAACCTAATATCAAATTTGGCTCGTCGGCGTGGAACGGCTGGACATCTGAGCGCTCACGTTGTGACAACAGAACGAGCCTCCTTCGCGCGCGGTTGGGCCCGGATCGGTCGCTGGAAATGGAATGTCTCGATCCCAATGCGAGCGTAGGAGTATACGCCCTTAGCATCGATCCGCCTTCAACCCCTAGTACCTGTTACGACACGGTGCCGGGACACATTGCGTGGGATTACTATGGATCGAGTGTGTGGGATGCAGCAAATGTCGATCGCCTATGCACAGGAGCAGAAAGTTCGCGCGAGCCAGCGTGGTGTTTCCTCCATGTCATGCACGGCGGCGTGGACTGGGGAGGAGGAACATGGTGGGACTGGTGGAATGCGCTTGACCTCTGCGAGGGGACACAAGATGCAGCTGGAACGATATCATGCTTCAAAACGCAGATCGCGGGGGGCAGTATGTGGCCCGATGCGATCGCGGCATGCCAAGTCCGCTGACGACTGGTTTTGGAACTAGCGTTGAACTGAAATGGGAGGTCTACTCATGGCGCAACACAGGGAGGCCTCCCTTCCTCTGCTCAAGCGCCGCGACTTTAGAGTATGAGGTCCTCTTTTGAGCGGCGCCAGGGTCTCTGGCCTACTCGATTTCCGAGCGGCAACTTGAGAAATGATGGGTGAGCGAGAGGACAGCAGGCTTTGCCGCAAACTTTCCGAACCGCACCATATCGTGGAATACACAATACACAAAACGACAATACGGTGTAGGTAACAATCTGTTACGATTGACTTTGCACCGGAACTCAATCTTTGAGACTCACTCACACAAAGATCGGTGAACAACATTGATTCTCATTTACATCTGAACAACAGCAGGCATTGAAGATTGGAGAGAACGCCATGTGGAAACAGACTATGGGTCGTACAGTGATCCTTGGACTTATACTCTACGCTCTCAGTAGCTATCAGGCCCCGGCACTAAGAGCTTCAAACCCGATGCTCGGTTATGTCGCCTACGAACCCGGCGGCGATTATAACCGCTGTGTACCCGATGCCGGTAATGTCCTCCAGCGTTTGAATGCGCGTGGAGAACTCATCGGCTTCCAATACTCATCTGCGGGCTACACCGCCCTGGATGGCAAGAACTGGCACATACAGGGCATTGCTCGCCTCCCATTTTATGCGTGGGATACGCTGCTCAGGGGACAATTCTTTGCCGCCACCTTCTCTCATCCCAGGGGGACAGGAGTGGATTATAGCTCGCATCTGGGGATGGCCCAGATGGGCTTCAAGGGAGGTAAAGAAGGGAAACTCCTTGGGAGCAACCGCGCCTACAACGACAACTGGAATAGTGATATCGCCGAATGGAAGGTGACACCAAACCCTTACGATAGCTTCTTCAGCGTCGCGGGTACACCCAAATTCAAGATTGATGAAAACGAGAACCATCCGGGAGGAATATCGACTTTGGGCTGGCATCTGGTGGTGCCTCTTCAAAAATATGACGCGGGCGGGCATGGATTTTTGGGTCTGAAGGGAGGGACTCCGGACGATAGCAACCCTTACGTGAAGATTTATGACCTCTGGGATCCAGGGTGGCCTGTGTTACGCTCCACCTTTTTGACCAGTGGCCGTGGCACGGACAACAGGGCCGCGGCAATCACAAAGTTGGACAATGGCAAGTTCTTGCTGGCTGTTATGAAGTCCGACCCAAACCGGGTGGAGTTCTATGTGTCCACGGGCACAGATCTGGATGCGCCTGATGTCTTTGGAGCGGATGATCGCGAACCCGACAAGAGGTGGGATCACGACCTTCCTGATGGGTGGGAAAATATCAACTTCATCACCGATTGCTCCGGGGATCTTTTCTTGCTGGGCTTCAGAGGCGGCAGTGATGACTACATCGACATGTACAAGATTGATTTGTTTGAAGATGGTTTCTCCCCCGATTTATTTTACGATATAGAAACAGAAAAGTGGGGGTCCAAGCATATGTATTGTTCTGATAACAGCAATGTGGATCAGTGCGACATGAAGGCCGCGGCGGGCTCCTACATCGATCCCAATGGTCAGGTCGTGATCTATTCTGTGAACTACGCCAATGACGGAGGGGCCTATGTCTACGCCATTGGCAAGCCTTGGGTCTTTGGGAGTAATTCCAATCTCGGAGAGATCACGAGCTATGTCTACGGCAATGGTAATCCTTGGTGTGCTGAAAATGGTCCGTGTAGCAGTTACCCGCCGTATAGCAATTATCTGCGCGGAGTAGAGTTCCATGAACGTCATGGAAATAACGGCCCAGGAACCGCCTGTCCGACGTTAGCTGACGCCTGGGTGGAATTCTACGAACACCCAGATTTCAATAATTATGGGGATAATGCAGGCCAATACTATCGGATCGACTACACTGAAAGGGATGCCAAGAATGGCAAGAACATGGGCGCCAACTATTTCAACGACAAAGCATCGTCCATGCGTTGGTGTATCCCTGCCGGGCATTCGTTCAAGTTCTACCGCGATAACTGGTCAGGGTCCTATCAATATTTAAATGGTACTGGTGATGTTCGTTCTATTCAAAACCTCAACGGCTCGAACTATGCGTACGGAGGAGGGAGTACGAATGATAGCATTACGTCATACTACTTCGAGGAAAACCATGTAGATAGCCTGGGATGGTATGGTGATTACGATTATGGCGATTAGAGAAGTTACGGAGCTAGAGTAACCCTCGTAGTTGCATCCACCAGTTAAGCAGTAGTTTCTGTTTGCTGCGGCTGTTCGAACGCGACGGGTGGTCGGGCAGCCGAGCGCCGGGTGTGGGCGCTTGCGATTATAGACATCATCTAAGAAAAAACTAATCTGCTGAGGAGCCATTAACAGTCCGCTAGTGGTATTCAAGGAATGCTCTAGAGAGATCCATGCTATTCTTGGCTACAATGAAAATGTAGCAAATGGGAGGTTGGAGTGAGTATGAGGATAGTGCGAGGAGCGGCAGATACCTCCAGAAAAAGTATTCGGTGAGCACGTGCTACGGTGTGGCAAGGGCGCCCCGGAATCTGCGTTGCTCTAGACGCTAGACCGCTCGGCATTTCACGCCTTCTCGGTCCCGTCCGTCAAAATAAATCTTCCCTAGATGGTAGGTGATGCAGCGCGCGAGCAAAAGGATGGATACAGCTCTCCGTAACCGATACCGGCCCAGGGATTGCGCCGGAGGAGACTGAGAAAATCTTCGAGCCCTACTATCAGAGCATTCATAGCGGCACGCCAAAAACGCTGGGGACCGGATTGGGCCTGGCGATTGCCAAGGAAAGATCTGGGTCAACAGCACCGTCGGCCACGGCAGTACCTTCTGCTTCACCCTCCCACGCGAGAGTCTGAACGGCTGGCAGAGTTGACCCGCGAGACCAAGAGTATCTAGTCCTAAACCAAAATGCATGACATTGGGACACTTGAGCACTGGCGGTGCGCCCGTCTTCGCCCCGCCATGAACTGGCGGGGCGAGGCCCTCAAGCCCGCTGAGGTCGGATTTTAGCCCTCTTCAGAGACATTGAGTGATAGCTCGGCGAGAGATCACAGGCTGGTGGATCAGAAACAAAGTGTTATGCAGTGTACCATTCTCCTGCAGTCTGGTTTAGCAAATCCCTCGGGAGGCAAGAGGATGCCATCCGTTGGTGAGACTATCCTTCTTGTGATGACCCGACCATACAAGAGATTTTCAGAGACCAGCCCATGAGCTACCGGGTGTGCACCGCCGTTAGAGAAGCGTGCGGCTGCCGCTAAGTCCTTAGGGCTCCAGTGCACTCACCTCCAGCGGCTGCTCAGAGCCCTCCACATTGACGACTAAATCCATTCAGATACACCCCCGTATCCAAACGGATACGCTTGCTCCCTTCTTTGCTTGTTGGCGTCGAGGCTCTCCACCACGCATTTCACTGTCAGATCCACCCCTTTTTGGTCACTGTTCGTCATTCCGCCGGCAGTGGCACGATACATGCTCTGACTGCAGTGAGAGGAAGGAGTCCAGTTCGGAGGACGCCTCTAGCATGCAAGGCTTCTGATGAAGCGGCGATGCCGAACGGGGCGTACTGGTCCTAAGAAGACTTGGCAGTGAAGGTGGACCGCACGGTGGGGGTTGAAAAGAAACCCAGGACGGTAACGG
>CAZUFQ010000003.1:0-29796 GCA_964618735.1 uncultured Enterobacteriaceae bacterium | reverse complement strand
GGTTTTCAATATAGATAATTTTGTCAGCCGCGGCGATAGCATCGAGATAAAGGTGGGAGATCTCATGGACGCCAGCTTGAGGAGGGAAGAGCATAGGCGGATGTGTACGGCTGAGCGCCACCTGGGCAGCAGCTATCGCAACAGTAGGCTTCATTAACGTGCGACACACAGGCGGCGATGGGAAAAGCTCAAGCGTCGCGCCCCCAGATTGCCGCCAGCGCATGGCAAATAATTCAGTTAACTGCTGAGCAACCGGGCCAACGTGGTATGATTGAATCTCGTGATACGGACCGTACGGTTTGGTGTCCCCTTCCCCGAGGCGTTCGGGATGCATGACTCGGTGATCACGGTCATCCCATCGGCTGGCGCAAATATCCGCCCCTCCGACAAACGCGATGTGCCTATCGATAACGACGAATTTTTGATGATGACTGGCGCCTAACGGATGGCAATTATCGAAATGAAACTGCATCTGTCTATTGGTAGTCCATTTGAAAATGTACCTCTGCCACCACTCGCGCTCCAGCGCGTAGATCAAATGGAAATCCCACGCCAGAATGTACACGCGTAATTCAGGATTTTTCTTGCAAAGACCGTCAAGAAACGGCAGAAAACAAACCTCGTCGTTGCCTTCTTCTACATCTTCCCCGCGCAGGAGGCGTACGGTGCTGTCAAATTGCCATCCAGCGATGAGAATATAGCGCTGGGCCATACGGGCAGCATGATAAAACGCCCGATAGTAATCGCGGCCATCAATAAGCAGTCCGGTCTCCTGGACTTCCTGCATGCTCCAACAATTGGAGCCGGGTGTGAGGATAGGCTTCAGAACTATTCACTCCTGTATAGATTTGGGGCCGCGAGGAACAATGACCGCGCGCGTATGACGAGCGATCATGAGATCTTCGTTAGTCGGAATGACGCGCACCGCGCAGGAACTCTGTGGCGTACTGATCGGATCAGCCTGAGCCGTGTTGCGCTGGCTATCAAGCTGCACCCCCAGATACGTTAACCCGGCGCACACTTCCCAGCGCACCGGGGCGGCATGCTCCCCAATTCCCCCAGTAAAGACAAGCGTATCGAGACCCCCAAGGACAGCCGTAAGAGCTCCGATATGTTTGCGCAGCTGGTAGCAGAATAACTCCACCGCCTCAGCTGCATGAGAATCAAGGGCTCGTCGCTCGAGCAAAGTCTCCATGTCTGAACTCACACCAGACACCCCGAGCAATCCAGCCTCATAGTTGATGAGGTGGTCGAGCTGCCGCGCAGCATAGTGTTTCTCGTCCATGAGGTAGAGAAGCACTCCCGGATCAAGATCACCGCTGCGGGCGCCCATCATAAGGCCGCCCGCCGGGGTGAAGCCCATGGTTGTATCAAGCGGCTGCCCGTCTCGCACCGCCGCCAGGCTTGCCCCGTTGCCCAGATGGGCAATGATCGTGCGACCGGACGCGGTTCCCAAGGTTTCCACGATGTACTCGTAAGACAAACCGTGGAAGCCGTAGCGACGAACGCCCTCGTCCCAGAGAGACCGGGGTAAAGGGAAACGCTGCGCAATCTGCGGCATACGCCGATGGAAGGCAGTGTCGAAACAGACAACTTGGGGCAAGTTGGGATAGTGAGCTGCGACCGCGTCGATACCCTCAAGTTCGCCGGGCAGATGCAATGGGGCAAACGGGACCAGACGACGTAAAGAGGCCATGAGCTCCGGCGTCACACGTTCCGGGGCGCTGTGACTGGCGCCTCCATGAACTAAGCGGTGCCCGACCACCGCTGGTTGCGGTAGGGACGCCCGCTCAAGAGCTGTAAAGGCCGCCTGTACAGCCGTTTGCTGGTTAGGAAAATCTTCGTGCGATTCTTTTCGTGTGGACGTGTCTCGACCACGAATCCACAACCGGCCGCCTGTGAGACCGATACGCTCGGCCGCTCCTACCGCGAGCGGCGTCTCCGCCTTGTCACTGCATTGATAGAGAGCGAATTTCAGGGATGAGGAGCCGCTATTCAAGCAGAGGATCGCAGGCGTTGCCGACACGCTACTCATAGTCCTTCTCCGTTCGCCGCGCGTTGTCTTCTTCACATCTTGCGCCATTGCCAATTGCGGACTTCCGGTAAATCATCACCGTGTTTGGTGATGTACTCGTGGTGTTCGATAAGCTTGTCCTGGAGCGCTTGCTTGACATAGGCCGCACGGGATCCAAGTTTTGGCGTCCGATTGATCACCTCAGCCACTAGATGGAAGCGATCGATATCGTTGCGGACCACCATGTCAAAAGGTGTGGTCGTCGTACCTTCTTCTTTGTAGCCGCGGACGTGGAGATTGTCGTGATTCGTCCGACGATACGTAAGACGGTGAATGAGCCAGGGGTACCCATGATAGGCAAAAATCACGGGCCTGTCTGTGGTAAAAAGAGTGTCGAAGTCCTGATGTGACAGGCCGTGTGGATGCTCTTCTTGAGGTTGGAGTTTCATCAGGTCAACCACGTTGATGACACGCACTTTAAGGTCAGGAAAGTAATCTCGAAGAAGAGACACTGCCGCGAGGGTCTCTAACGTCGGGATATCGCCAGCGCAAGCCATCACCACGTCGGGGTCGGCGCCATTATCATTACTCGCCCATTCCCAGATTCCGATCCCGGCCGTGCAGTGTTTCACTGCGGCGTCGATGTCGAGATACTGCAGCGCCGGCTGTTTTCCCGCCACGATGATGTTGACGTAGTTACGACTGCGCAGGCAGTGATCAGCGACGGAAAGAAGGGTGTTGGCGTCAGGCGGAAGGTAGACACGAATGACACTCGCCTTCTTATTGACAGCATGATCGATAAAGCCGGGGTCCTGGTGGGAGAACCCGTTATGATCCTGCCGCCAGACGTGCGACGACAACAAATAATTAAGCGACGCGATAGGCGCCCGCCACGGCAGGTCTTCAGTCGTGACCTTAAGCCATTTCGCGTGCTGATTAAACATCGAATCTACTATATGGACAAAAGCCTCATAGGTTGCAAAGAGACCGTGGCGACCGGTAAGGAGATAGCCTTCAAGCCAGCCCTGGCACGTGTGCTCACTTAGGATCTCCATCACTCTGCCATTTGAGGCCAGATGATCGTCCTCCGGCAGCGTCTCGGCCATCCAGGCTCGATCCGTCACATCCAATAAAGCGCCGAGTCGATTCGAGGTCAGCTCATCCGGGCTCATCACCCGAAAGTTGCGGGACTCCAGGTTGAGGCGCATCACGTCGCGCAGGAAGCCCCCGAGCACTCGTGTTGCTTCGGCGTTCACGGCGCCGGGGTCAGGGACAGCAACGGCGTAGGCGCCAAAGTCGGGCATACGTAAGTCTCTAAGCAGCATGCCGCCGTTCGCATGAGGGTTAGCGCCCATACGGTATGGCCCCGTGGGGGCGAGCGCCGCCAACTCCGGCTGCAGCTTTCCGGTCTTATCGAAAAGTTCCTCTGGTTTGTAACTTTTCATCCAGGCTTCGAGCAACTTGACGTGCTCAGGCTTCGTCGCCATTTCCGCCATTGGCACCTGATGCGACCGCCAATACCCTTCGGTCTTCTCGCCATCGACCGTGCGCGGCCCGGTCCAGCCTTTGGGGGTGCGCAAAATAATCATCGGCCAGCGGGGACGGGTAGGGTTTTTTTCTGTTCGGGCTTTACTCTGGATCGCACGGATCTCAGTAAGCACAGCGTCCAGGGTAGACGCCATCAACTGATGCATGACTGCGGGATCGTCCCCTTCGATAAAATAAGGCGTGTACCCGTAACCGCGAAAAAGACTCTCGAGTTCTTCATGGCTGATTCGCGCGAGCACTGTTGGGTTGGCGATTTTGTAGCCATTGAGGTGGAGAATCGGCAGCACCGCTCCGTCGCTAATAGGGTTAAGGAATTTGTTAGAATGCCATGAGGTGGCTAGCGGACCAGTCTCAGCCTCGCCGTCGCCAACCACGCAGGCCACAATGAGGTCGGGATTGTCAAACGCCGCGCCGTAAGCGTGGGAAAGAGCATAGCCGAGTTCTCCCCCTTCATTGATAGAGCCCGGAGTCTCGGGTGCGACATGACTCGGTATACCGCCCGGAAAGGAGAACTGTTTAAAGAGTTTCCGCATTCCATCTGCATCTTGTGTGATATTGGGGTACACCTCGCTGTAGGTCCCCTCCAGATAGACATTGGCCACTATCCCAGGCCCGCCGTGACCGGGGCCAGTAATATAAATGACGTTGACGTTAAACTTCTTGATGACACGGTTAAGGTGGACGTAGATAAAGTTCAGGCCGGGAGTCGTGCCCCAGTGTCCGAGCAGCCGCGGCTTGATATGGGCTAGTTGGAGAGGCTCCTTAAGAAGAGGGTTCTCCAAGAGATAGATTTGTCCGACTGATAGATAATTCGCCGCCCGCCAGTAGGCGTCAATGGCGTTCATCTCATGTAGCGACAGCGTATTCGCCATATGGGTCTTCCTCTTCTTCGCACCCTTCTCATTCTGTCCGCGGCGCCACCAGGAAGTTATGTTTATTGCTCCGGTTGCTTCTTGGCCGTCTTGGCCATCTCCCGCGCCTTACGCATCGTCTCGTCGTTGCTCGGATGCTCTGGGGTATTACTTGCCTGCTCTAGAGTATTGGGCTGCCCTGTAGATCTTAGAAATCCTGGCAAAATGGACTTAAAAAAAGCGTTTTGAATGAGTCCGAAGACGGCTTCCCAGGTGCTAGTCTTGGGATTCTCAAGTTTTCCGGAGATCGTAGCCACCGTCGCTACTTCACTGCGAGGTCGGTTTTCCAATATCCACGAGATGCCGCCAATCAGTCCCTCGTAGACTTTTTGAAAAACTCCTTTATTTTTATCCTGACGCCTATCAAGGGCGTCAATGTCTTTGAAAAGCGGCTTGATATAACCAGAGACCTCGCCGTTCTTCACCTTGAGTTCTGTATAGAGTGAGAAGAGGCCGCCGACGACATCAAAGTTCCCGTAGGCCCGCCAGAGATCATTGAGTGCGCGCATCGGTGTGGGCTCGATACGCACGGCCATATCAAAATCTGGTCCATTGGTCTCGGGTCGGAACGTCATGCCAATTGCGGTGTCGCCCCAGCCCATAAATTCCCCAGTGAGTTTTCCCACCATGGTCCCTTCAGTCAGATGATTCGTGAAGTTATTCAAGTGAAGCTCGGCGTCTTCAAAGAAAACACGGTAGGGAGGGTTGACCTCTTTATCCTCAAGAGCAAAGGTGCTTTTGATAATGTCAATCTGATCGGCGCGTACCGATATCTCGGGGTTATTATTAACTTGCTGTGCCGCCTCGACGGTTTTCTGCGCGACCTGCTTTTCCGTAGGAGTACTCTGCTTCGTGTGGGTATAAGTCAATTGTACGCCTTGAATAGTTAAATTTTGCAGATCGATGAACTTGATGTTAGACGCATACTCCATGTGTCCGGTTCCGGTCAGTGTACCATTCCGCAACGTGATATTGTGACGTGCGAGAAGCGGACGGAAATAATTTAACGCAATTTTAACTAAGGTTAATTGGACCTTGAGCGCCACTTGCGGTTCGGCGAGAAAATTCGCATTCCCATCGAGCAGCAGCCGTCCTTCATCAAAAACTCGACCTTCGAGATACAGATCAGAGGGGTAGACATTCTCGGGCGACCACACATTACGAATGTTTCCAGCCCGGAAATAGAGCTGACTGATCTGTAATGGCGGGAAGGGACCCTCATCTACATACGTGACTGAACCATCCTTAATCTTGAACTCGTTGATCTTTAAGGGATAGATCGATTCGAGCGCCCGTTGCCACCCCCGGTCTTGCACTGGGACCTTGTCCTCCATCTCTTTCTTGGTTTGTTTATGGTTAATGTAGAGAGCTGGCCGGTCCAGGAGAAAATCAGCGACGAGTCGGCCGGCAAAGAGGGCGCGCCATTGCACACTCGCGCTGAGCTTGGGAATAGAAAGAACTGGAGGTTTAGAATTGGCGTTCTGCACGATCACCAAATCCTCCAAATCGAGAGCAAAGCCGAGCATATGAAGATCTACCGCGCCGAGGCGAGCCGTATATCCTTGGAGATTCGCGTTGAGCCTGCGCTCCATAATACCACGGAGCGGTCCGTCAATAAGCAGGCTCGCAGCCACCAGAAGGGCGACAAGGATAGCAAAGGATGCAGTAATCCACGTCCAACGTCTGCTCATAACGCTTTCCTTACTTCGGCGTATAGAAGGAGCAAGAGCAGTGCCAGAAATAGAGCGCTCTTGGAAGGGAAATTCCTTGCTTGTAAATTGTCCGAAAAATTTATCGCGGCGTTCGCCGCTGTGGGCGCGCTGCAAAGATTGCTTGCCGGCTAATCGATGAGTCACTACCTGATACAGAAATTTCTTTTTCTCCAACGAATCCGTAGCCGTCTCTGCTTTCTCGACAAAGGTGTAGCTTTTTCCTTACATTTTATCGTTCGCCTTTCTCACGGCATGTGATCCCAGTTTTCCGCGTGGCCCCTACAAAGATGAAACTGCTTTGCCTAAGAGGTAGCGAAAGACCTGAGTAAAACCATACGTCTCGAGCCGACCCGCGGCCCGGGCGCTCAGGTCTCACTGGGCGTCATAACAGTAGACGATGAGCGGTTGATTTCGTTGAAGCACTGCCGTGGTCTGCTGGGTGAGACGCGCAAGGGGTATATTTCTCGCCTTAGGAAGATGTTCTTTTTCATACTCCTTAGCAGGGAGCACTTCGATAAGCTGTGCTCGTTCGTCGAGAAGCTTTTGCACCTGTACTCTATCAACTAGATTTGGCACAGCCATCCCTCGTCCTTCATCAAAGCGTAAGGGTCGAGAGGAACACGCGCGGTTTTGTGTTCCTCTCGGGGCTCGCGGGTGTTAGTCATCCCGATGTCCTCTGTACCCGTAATAATAGTAAGGATCGACTCTGCTGTAGCGCTCGTATCTATCAGGCCGACGATAGGCGTACCAGTCGCGATCATAATAGTAGGGGGGCCGGTAGGCGTGGCGCCGCCAATAGTGATGATAACGATGATGATGCCGCCAATAATGCCCCTGATGATGAGGATACCAAGCGGAAGCAATAGGAGCAGAAAAAAGTATTCCCAGGAACGGGACAATGATCAGCAATAAACGACTGAGACGAGACATCATACACAGTTCCTTTCTTCGCTGGATTTTTTGCGTCCTCGTAACATGACGAAGACAAGAATTATAAAAGAGCAAAGAATATACCAGGATAAACGGGCCCATGTGTAAAGCTGTGACAGAAGCATGTGGTCATGGTCCAGCTTTTGCTCTTCCGTAGAGAAAAAGCTGACAATTGTATGCTACGTCCTGAGAAAGGAGATTATTATGTACAATGTAAAATCGTATTGGGCGGCAGTCTTTATGACTGGTCTTTTTGCTGCTGCGCCCGTGCCATGTGTTTTAGCGCAAGGAAACGCGCCGAACGGAATGGCCGGAGGATTCGGCGGGCCGCCCCCCTCCAATGGACTTTCAGGGGGCGGCACAGCGCCGGGAAGTCCCGGTTCTCTCGGATCTTTTCCCAACTATGGCGCCCCCAACTCCTTAGGCAGCCCGGGAGCCTTAGGCAGCCCGGGAGCCTTAGGCAGCCCGGGAACCTTAGGTGCTCCGGGGTCTACCTTGTCTAATCCAACCGGGCCTCTTGCAAGTCCTGATTATAGAAGTCCGAATTACGGAAGCCCTGATTATGGAAGTCCTAATACCGCAATGACGCCTGAGAGTTCTTTTTATAGTAATCGAAGCACTAATTCTGGCTCTCTGAATGCGCCGGGAAGGTTAGGCTCTCCTGGTTCTAACTATTCTGGAACTCCGGGAAATTTTGGAAGCTCTCCCTATGGTTCTTCTAACAATAATCTTGGCATGTCAGGAGCCCCAGGAACGTTAGGCTCCTCACCAGGCTCCCGGTAAAGTAAGGACTCATGCAACCCGAGCAATTCTCAGCTGTCTTGGGCGCCAGCTCACTGGTGCGCGGGCGTAGAAGAGGATCTGACTTGTAAGGGACTACCAAACACTACACACCAATATGGTAGCCCGTGTGCATCGAGCGCGCGGGCGGCCCCCATTTCATTAAAGTCGCCAAGAATATTTTGCCGATGCGATGAACTCTGCAACCAGCTTTGCATTACCTCCTGCGCGCTTTGTTGGCCAGCGGCGACATTCTCGCCAAAGCGCGAATAGTGATAGCCGCGCCGTTCGACGCGTTGGCTGGGAGTAGAGCCGTCGCTTCCTTCATGAGTCAACTGTTGTTGAGCCGCCATGTCTTGAGCATGTTCACGAGCGGCTTCTCTCAAGATGGGATTGTCTTTTAAAGGAGAGAGGCCAGCCTGAGACCGCTCCTGATTATGCAAGACAAGAAGCCGCGTTGAGAGGGCGTCATCTTCGACCATTGTTGACTTATTATATATTTGCGCAAGAGAGAGGGGCGCGGGGCCCGCTCCTATGACGGCGTTCACGACGATTAGCACCAGAATACCGGTTACCCTCATACATCCATACCGATTACATTTGATTTTGTGGAGTAGGGAGCAAGAAGGACGCCAGAGCGTGTACGGAAGAAAAGGAAGAATCAGTGCTCGTTATATGAAGAGCAGCCGGCAGGGGAGGAAAGAGAGAGAAAAACCTCTACAGGCGTGTAGCGAATTCCTTACTCTAGAGTGGTACGCCTTTTGCGTGAAAAGCAGTTAATGCTGAGCAGTTAACGCTGAAAGGAGTAGCCTATGGCGATATGGGAAGACCTTGTTACAGAAGGGGGAGGGGGAACTACGGGTCTTATAGGGTTAGTCGCTGTTATCGTGGCTCCCATCCTTCTTCCCCCATGGGCGCTATGGTGCGGCCATTGATCAAAGGACTCGTCTGGGCGAAACAATCGGGAGGGTCGCCCCGAAGGACAAGGCTGCCCGCAAGCTTTTGCTGAGAGCTATGCGGCCTTTGGGGGGTCGTCTTGAGCCGGGGTGGCGGCGGATCGCTCGTATTGCACTTCAGCCACCAGGTCGTTCAAGTGTTCCATTCCCTCAGCCGCTAATTCTTGTACATTATTAACAAAGGTGAATCCAGAGTGAATAAGGGCTTTTGCAACAGGACGAAGGGACTCACCGACTTGGGGCAGGAGTTCAGCTTTCGCTTTCGCAATTCCTAGTCCGACTAAAACGCCTAGTCCAAGTTGTAGGCTCATACGCCGCTCCTTCCGAAGGAAAGTTCTTACAAGAATAAATTAAGCAAATCTTAGCAAGAGAGGAAGCGTTCGCAATACTTTTGCCCGTATCGTATGGATGAACACGATTCAACGCATGTTGCCGTCAGAATCTCAAGCGATGCGACACAATTGGAGACTTATCTTCATCCTCCTCATGCAATCTAATCTTTCATTTTTATGGTTTCATTGATGTCGTGGATTTTGACCTGTTTTGTTCTCATCGTTTTATTCCTATTTGTCAGTGTGCTTGTCGCACTTTTGCGAAGCGCTTGGAGGAGAACTCTCTCCTCTGTTCAAGTAGGCGAGCACGAAGTTTCGTACGCACTCGCGGAGCCCGAAGCAACTTTCTTAGGACGGCTCTTCGGGGCGTACGCTGAGAAGCACGCGGGCGCCTCCGGGTTCGCTATAGTTGCTGCTGGATGGGAGGCCTTTAGAATCCGTTACGCCTTTGCGACGCTTGCAGAGAAAACGATAGACGCCCAATACTACCTCTGGGAAGAAGATGTAACCGGGCGCATTCTCCTCTACGCGCTCATTAAAGCGGCAGACCGGGGCGTGCGGGTGCGCCTGCTCCTCGACGACATGCATACTGGAGGTGAGGACCATATTTTGGCCCTCACCTCGGGGCACCCTAATATCCAGGTGCGACTGTATAACCCTTTCGGCAACCGCTCGGTCCGCCTCTGGGACACCCTCTTCGATTCTGCTCACATCACTCACCGCATGCATAATAAGGCCTTCATTATAGATAACACGGTGGCGATTGTGGGCGGACGTAACATTGGTGATAACTACTTCTCGGTCCATGAACAATCGAATTACCGCGACCTTGATCTTTTCGTGGGCGGCCCGATCGTGCCTGAGGTTTCTAAGAGCTTTGATATGTTTTGGAACAGCACCTGGGCCTTCCCGGTAGAGGCCGTGGTAGGTGATCAATCGACGTCAGAGCAATTCCGTCACCTAGTCGCCGAGCTCGACCCTACTGTCGTGAGCTACGCGGCTCTGCCTTTTAAGTTAGAACTCGATCTTGAGAGTTTCACTACCGTTGCCCAAGGCATGGCTTCGCGGCTCATCTGGGGCACGGCAACCGTGATTGCCGACCGTCCGGATAAACTCGAGACTTCTGAGTCGAGCGTCTTAGCGGAACTGCGGAAAAGGATTAGGGATACGTTGCATCAAGAGCTGTTGCTCGAAATGGCCTACCTCATCCCTGGCCATAGAGGAGTGAAATTTCTTCGCGATCTTACTGCTTGTGGTGTCCGCGTTCGTATCTTGACCAACTCGTGCGCCTCAACCGATGTCGCCATTGTTCATGCCGGGTACGCCAAGTATCGTAAGAAATTGCTACGCTGTGGCGTAGAACTTTTTGAGATGCAGCCTTTGGCAGGGTTTATCAATAGAGAGTGGACGTGGCTTAGAGGCAAGTCTACGGCTGCTCTTCACACCAAGGCTGCCATGGTTGACCGGCGCACCGTTTTGCTCGGTTCCTTTAATCTGGATCCCCGCTCGATCTACCTCAACACGGAGTTGTCGATTGTCGTCGAGAGCCCCGCACTTGCCGCCGAGGTTGCACGCTTTATTGAAGAAGGAATGCAGCCAAGTAATGCCTACCATGTAGAGCTTGACCGCGACGGAGATCTATTGTGGGCGGCGACGGAACAAGGGAAGATCGTGCATTTCACCAGCGAGCCTCATGTCTCTTGGTGGCGTTGTCTCATCCTCAATTCTCTTTTGCTCTTGCCGATCGAAGAGCAACTTTAAGATCCCATAGGCGTAGGGGCGTAGCATGCTACGCCCCTACAAGATCCCAGCTACGGAAGATGTCAAACGACCCACAGCTTCAGGGTTTCAAGGCAAATTCACAACAAGGAGTGTAGACTTTTTTCTCAATGTGCAAATGCTGTGAAATTTGCTTGAGGCTTATGAGCGAGTCTCAGCGCTGCGCTTCAGGTAATCGGCTAACTCGCTCGCATGCTGTTCGGTGGTAGACAAAATATCTTCCAACAGTCGACGCGTGGTAGGGTCGGTATCTCCTGTTTGCCGAATGAGCGCGGTGTACGCCATAATTTGACGCCGTTCCAGCAAAAGATTCTCAATAATCATATCAGTCAGAGTCGCTCCTTGCTCAGACTGCACTCCCTTTTGCGCCGCTTGCGTAGCCATTTCAGACAGATCAAACACCGGGACCCCGCCCAGTTGTTGGATACGTTGGGCCAGCATATCAGCATGCTGTAACTCTATATTGGCGTGAGCTTGAAAGTCTGGTTTGAGGCCAGGAGCGAAGAGGGAAACCGCCATGTAAGCATGTTGTTTATATTGTAGATAGCTCGCAACCTCCGTCGCTCGCAGTTGATTTAACTCCTGAAGCAATTTATGTGGGTCCGCACGATACTCTGCAGTTACCGACCCTTGCTCGATGGCTTCACGAATCTCATCCGTAGAATGCTGTGTTGTGTTCATATCTATCCTCCTATTTACTGTGCTTGATTGACGCCGATTGACGATAGCCTATGCAACTTTGGTGTTTATTATATAACCTAGTTATCTGCGCTCGCGCTGGACTTCTATGTCGTTTCTTCCTTTTACGGAAATCGACGTTGCCTCAAGGAATTGCAAACAGTGAGTGAGCAATTTCCCTAGTTATAAACGTAGGACTGGGGCGTCATCGGTGAGAAGGTATACGACAATCTTATCCCCCTTATGGAGCTTCGCGAGATCAATTTCCGACGCGACTACGTAGAAAGGGCCGGCTTCGGTGTCTAGGTCTATTAAGCCGGTGCGAGCATCAATGCCACGGACAACCGCCTGCACAAAAAATCCCTTTTCTGCTGGCTGCTCAGAGAGAGCTGTTCTCTGTATAGGGATGCTCGTCGCCGTGGGAGACCACACTGGCGACTGGCACGCTAGTAGACTTACGCTCAGCAACACCGTAAGCAAAGTCAGCAATCTCTCTCTGCTCAATCCGCTCCATTGCCAAGAAGTAATAAAATGCTGCATAATTCCCCTCCCGCCTTTCTCTATACTGACGCCGGCGCTGCAGAGTCCCAAGCAGCTTGGCGCGAAGCCAGAGAAAGAGGAAACCCTTTTTCTTTACTTTTCAGCAATTTTTATTCCGGATCGTGGTTGAGAGTTGGAAGAGGATGCCTGACAAAATTCTAGCACCGCTTGCTCGCGACGATGAATCGTAGCGCTCAGCAAACGAAGCCTAGCGCCCCAGACTCAGCTCCTCTATGTTCTGGTGTTTCAAGGAGCGTGAGCTCCCTTTTGGGGTCAGCCCGGCGTTTGAGCGCCGGGCTGGACTTTACTCGTGTACGACGATCTCCACGTCGCCCTGCTTCTCTAACACTTCCACTGCCGCACTCGCACGACCCTGCACAATTCGTAGGTCTACCCGAGCGTCACAGACTCGCAGCCCACGAATTATGAGCTCGTTGAGCCATGCTGGCAGTACCACTCGGCCTAGGGTCACGCGCCGTGTCCACGCATCAATATGCAGCCCCAAGACTGCCTGCAAGAGTAGAAAGAGACTGCCCGCAGCCCAGGCTTGTGGTTTGCACGCGACCGGATACGGTACTGGACCCTGTTGTCCCTGTTGGGGAAACCCACAGAACAGTTCCGGCAGCCGATGATCAGCGCCGTAGGCGCTCGCATTAAAGAGAGCGGAGAAAATGCGTTCAGCCTGATCCATCCTATTATACCGAGAGAAACCAGCGGCAATAATCGCGTTGTCATGCGGCCACACTGAACCGTTATGATAACTCATGGGATTGTAGCGGCGCGCCTGCGACGAGAGGGTGCGAATTCCCCACCCGCAGAACATATCGTCTTGTAAGAAGCGCTCAATGATTTGACGCGCTTGGGCCTCGGTAGCGATCTGGCTGTAGAGACAGTGCCCGGCGTTTGAACTCACGACACGACAGGGGTTACCGTACGCGTCGAGGGCTAGGGCAAACGTGTGTTCTTCGGGAAGCCAAAAATCGTGTTGAAAATGTTCCTGCAGGCGACTTGCCTCCGCGTCCCAAGCCTCCGCCCTCGCATCTTCGCCGAGACGACGGGCGAGATGAGCCAGGCGACGGCGCGCAGCATACACATAGGCTTGCACTTCCGCCAGCGCGATAGGCGGCTCCGCCAGCGCGCCATCTGCATGCATCACCGCATCGTGTGAATCTTTCCACCCCTGATTGATCAATCCACGCGTGGTGCGTCGCGCATACACAAGATAGCCTTTTTCGTTGCTTGCCGTCTCCAACCAGCATATCGCGGCCAGCGCCGCTGGCCAGAGCTCCCGCACCAAAACAAGATCGGCGGTGCGTTCGGCATACTCCGCCAGCAGCAGTAGAAAGAGCGGCGTAGCGTCAATGCTGCCGTAATAACGGCCAAAAGGGATCTCGCCGGTCGCGGCCATTTCTCCATGGCGCCGCTCATGCAAAATCTTCCCTGGCTCTTCATCTCGTTCACTTGCGTTTTCTTGGCCCTGCAGACTCGCGAGCATGCGTAACACCTCCGCCGCCAGACCAGGAAAAAACGCCAGCGTCTCTAATGCAGTAATCAAGCTGTCGCGGCCGAAGAGCGTGGCAAACCAGGGGATCCCAGCGGAGACATACGCTCCCTGGGGCGTCTCGACGTGCAGCAGCGCAAGGTCATGAAGTGAGCGATTCATCCAGGCGTTGAAGCCTTCATGAGTGGTGGACACCTGAGGAAATTGCGCCCACCATCTCTCGCGCTTGGTAGTGAGCGTGGTAAGAGCCGACCCCAGGCTCGAGGTGGGCTGAGAGGGGGCGGAACTCAGCTGACACGCAATAGTAATGCTCAATCTCGTCTCTTCACCTGGAGCTAATGTTAACAAAAAATTCACTTTGTCGGAGGTGAGGAGCGAGGGAGTGGGGCGGAACGACAGCACCGTCTCGCGTTCTACGTCGTCTAAGCCCCGGTAAGCAAAGGTGAGCCGGTCGGGCTGAAGACGCGGCTCTAAGATCTTGCCGCACTGAGCGCGCTGACTGCCGCGCAGCTCAAAAATATCGGCGAAGTCCGCCCCATACAGAAGCGTCGGCGTCAGAGAGACTTGCTCTGCGGCAAAGTTCTGCAGGAAGATATCCTCATACAGCGCGCCGGCAAAGAGGATCTTCTCGCGGCGCACCGCCACGGTGTCCCGAGGCATCACAAGCTGTGAAGAACGTATTTCGTCCGCGTTGGAGAGATACGTGACGAGTTGGCTTCCCCCAGATGTTGTGCTCGTGCTCAATAAGAAAGGGAGTTGCTCGTTCAGGCGGAGCTCGTAGCGAGAGAGAAACCGCGTACCACAGTGAAAGAGTCCGTGCGCCTCACGGCGGGCGAGCGGGATATCTCCAGCAAGGTCAAAGATGGCAAAACTCTCGTCGTGATTCAGTAAGACCTGGGGGCGACGCTGTGCGGAAGCTGATGCAAGCAGGTAGTATTCTTCCTCAGGGCGTATCTGTTCAGCAATCACGATGAACCTCCGCTTACTGCTTACGGTTGGAAATTACCGCAGGATTCAGTGAAGCGAGATTAGAAGATTGCGAAAGAGGTGGAGAAACAGGAAGTGCATTCCCACCCTGAGGTGGAGACACCTTCGAATGTGTCTGCTGCCGTCGCGCAGGCAGCGCGGGAAGCATGCGGCGCACGGTGGGCAGGCGTTGCGCGCCACTAGTATGAGCAAGGCAGGTTTTATACATCGCTAGATAATCCTGCGCCATACGCTGTACAGAAAAGCGTTCCGTAAAGGCGCGACGACACGCTCCCCGGTCCAGCTGTTGCACCTTCTGGATAGCGGCGACCATCTCTTCGTCCGTCTCGCACACAAATCCTGTTACCCCGTCTTGTATGATTTCTGGCGCCGATCCACGTCGCCGCACAATCGCCGGGGTTCCGCAAGCAAGCGCTTCAATCATAACTAAGCCGAAGGGTTCAGGCCAGTCAATGGGAAACAGTAACGCTAACGCGTCGCCAAGGAGAGTGCGCTTTTGTTCTTCATTGACTTCACCAAGAAATTCTACAAGGGGATGATCTAAAAGCGGACGGATCGTTGTGTCAAAGTATATTTGGTCGACTCGATCAACTTTCGCAGCAATCCGCAGCGGGATGCCTGCCTGGCAAGCAATACGAATCGCGCTATCAGGCCGCTTTTCCGGCGCGATGCGTCCGAGAAAGAGCGAATAGGCCCGGGGCGACTGCGCTTGGAATGGATAGAGGTCCAACGGTAGTCCATGGTATACTGTTGCCGCCCAGTTTATTTCAGGAAGGGATTGCCGCTGATCGTCACTAATAGAGATATGGGCGACGTTAGGATAGGCGCAAAAGATGGGTTGTTGTTCTGGGAGATCCAGACGTCCATGATGAGTCAGAATGGTTGGCGTCGTCACATACGAGGTGAGAGGAAGTCCAAGATAGGCTGTATGGCAATGAATGACATCGAAATTCGACGCTTGGCGGTACACTTCGCCTAACATGTTGATATGTGGCGCAATGGAATCCTGACAATTGGGGTCTAACCGTAAGGCTTGTGGACAAGCAGCTTCTAAACGGGCGCGGGTCAGTGAGTCCCCGCTGGCGAAGAGCGTTACTTCATGGCCAAGACGCACGAGTTCTTCAGTTAAGTAGGAAACCACTCGTTCCGTGCCTCCATACAGCACCGGGGGCACGCGCTCATACAAAGGCGCCACTTGGGCAATTCGCATCTCATCCTCCTCTCACACACGTTGGTAAGTTTGTTCGTTCGTCTCACAACATGCTTTCCTGAATGAAAACGCCGGGAAAAGATGCGCTCACGCTGGGGCCGCCTTGTTAGGTTCGTTGAGACGCTGAGCGTACTCTCAACGGGCGTCTTTCCTCAGCTTGAGCGACTTCGTCTGGTTCGCAGTGGAGTGGACGAGGTTGGACGGAGTCCGCTCTTGCGCACGGCGCGACGTTTTCTTCTACGGCGCCAGAAAATTTACTATTAGAAGCAACCACAATAGACAGGCAAGAGACAAGTATGACGCGGTGCTCGCCGTATCTCACGAAGAGTGCTTCACCCGGTCGCTCTCAGTCCGGTCTGCTTGTCGGCAACCTCGAACTCAAGAGGGGAATTCGGAGAGGCTCCCTGGACTATGGCGTCCCCCCATGCTTGATTATGATCCCGCCCTTTGATGAACCCGTAATAGACGGCGTCTGCGACAGCTTCCCAACACTGTCCTTCCTGTCGTTCCCATTGACATCGAGCGCGGGGCTCAACCGTAGACCAATCCTTACCGCGATAATCACGCTCCCACACCAACCTGTAGCCATAGCGGTAAGCCGGCGCATAGTATTCATAAGGCTCGTCCCCAGGCGCCCTCATGAGGTAATAGTGGCTGCGAAAATCTTGCTCATAGGGATGATAACTGCAGCGGCGGCGGTTTTCATTTGCCTGTTGGAACCGCTCACGGTTGAGTTCCTCATGCGTACAAGGAAGGCCATGAGGATCAAAATGCTCCCATCCTTGTTGTCGCCATCGTCGCACTCGTTGTGATAAGTCAACGACATGGTGGAGAAGCAAAATGTCCTGCACCCGATCAAACATATGGGCGGGGACATTGATGAGCAGGAGCGATCCGCCGCGCCGAACGGCTTCAGCATAGGTGCTGGCATTGCCGTCCGAAATATGGAGCCCCGTCAAGGCGTCCATAAGATTGGCGGCTCCCGATATGCGCCGCGTCCCGGCGAGCACCATGGCGAATGGTCTGGTCGCCAGTACCGGCCCAATGCCGCCCACTGTTATTGAGTCGGCCATGAGCAGGCTGTATCGAAGATTTGGATTAAGCAGGGACGCCTGGGATGACAAGAAAGATGCTGCGTTCGCCGCAGTGCTTATCGTTATTGACGTGTGTTCATTTTCTTGAACGACGAGACTCAGATCTTCACTGCTAAACCCACATGCGCTCAATGTTGCTACGACCCCTGCTGCGCGATTGATTCCGTCAAAAACACCACATTCGATTGTTGACATAGGTTTTACCCCTTCGTCTTTGGAGAGGTGCAGCCTGCTGCGTCCCTACGGAAAGCGCGGTGTCATCGTGAAGCAGAGAATCAACGGCGTGTAACCTCCACGCCATACTCCACTCACATCAAGTGATCACCCTACTTGTTACCCTAGCGAAGATTCAGCAAATTTCATTCCGCGACAGTTCATGGTTCTCTCGCTGGACGCTCTGGCGGCGCGCCGCACCAATAGCCCTTTCCCCACAATTGTCTGAAATGCCTCAGTAGGAGGAGATGGTCTTTGTGTAGGGGTTTCCCCCTGGGAGTGTAGACAATTTTACTACTCCGTCGCCAAGGGGCGCCGACTGATGGTCTCTGCGGCATATGGATTGCTGAAGATTACCAGTTATCGTTTTATCGTTGTGTCTAGCAGAGAAGCGTTACGCTTGGAGCCAATGAATGAAGCCCTCGGAGACGCGAAACCGCCAAGACCAGTCTTTCCCTCGGGATGAATATCAGTCTGCTTCCTCCATCACGCACCTAAAGCGTGGGGAGAATGGACACGTTCACGCTGAGGCTGCTGTACGCGGCTCAACGCCAGACTCAACAGTAGAATCCTTCGCACCCGTACAACAACGAAAGGCTGGCGGCAAAGTGAAGAGTGGGATTTTAGGCGGCCTGAGCATCGTTGAACTCAGTAAGCGGGTGTTCTATGCAGTGCTCGCTGACGACTGTTTCGGCCAGGCTGCGCAACTCGCCTATTATTTTCTCTTCGCGCTCTTCCCGTTTCTTCTTTTTCTCATCACGTTGCTGGGCTATATTCCTATTCCCAACTTACTTGATCACCTGATGGACTTCCTGGGTCGGGCGTCGCCGGCTGAGGCTCTCGCGCTTGTACGTGATCATCTGCACAGCCTGGTGAATAACCCGCATAGCGGCCTACTCTCGTTTGGCATTATCGTCGCGCTCTGGACGGCTGCAAGCGCCGTCTCGGCTATTATGAGCGGGCTCAATCGAGCCTACGGGGTGGAGGAAAGTCGGCCATGGTGGAGGGTGCGCGGGTTAGCAATGTTGCTGGTCATAGGGTTGTCTTTATTTATGATTGCGGCGACAGTCCTACTCATGTTCGGCCCGCAACTGGGGAACTGGCTCGCGAGCGAGGTGGGTCTGGGAGATGTATTTGCGCTGGTGTGGAATATCCTGCGCTGGCCCGTCACCATCATGCTTTTAATGATAGGCCTGGCGATTTTGTACTACTTCGCTCCGGACGTCAGCCAACGCTGGCGCTGGGTCACGCCTGGTTCTATGTTTGCTGTCATCGGCTGGATCATTGTCTCGTTAGGTTTTTCCTATTATGTAGCGAATTTCTCCTCGTATAATGCGACCTATGGCGGCATCGGCGCGGTGATTATCTTGCTTACCTGGTTTTACCTTACTGCCGCCTTTATTCTCATAGGAGGGAAAATCAATGCTGAAATCGAGCATGCTTCCCTCGCGGGAAAAGCCCCGGGAGAGAAAAGCTTATCGATGGCGCCTGAGAACAAAACAAGAAGTGATTATGTTAACCAAGCGGAGTAATGTAAAAATCATCAAACACGGTGACTCCGTCACTCTTTGTTGCTAAGCCGATTTGCCCTGCTTGAGGATAGGTCGTATCGTCGGCTTCGAAAAGCAAGGCGTCTTCAAGGAACACTTGGAAATGATTGTCTTTGACAATAAGCTTCATCCAATGCCATTCTCCGGTCCCTATGTGTGTGTTCGCGCCCGCAATGGGATGACGGACTCCATCAATGACTTTATACAGCCGGACTTCATCCTCTAGCGCATTTGCGCTCACCATATAGAAGTGGTCCTGATCTTGATAACGAACAATAAGTCCCCCTGCTTGATCCACCTTTCCGGAGATGGGCTTAAAGGATACCCCCGCCTCAACATTTTTTTCCGTAAGTTTTTTGTAGATTAACAGGGGAAAACGAGGATTACCTTCCTCACTACTTGTTTGGGCCAGGACTTTCTGACCGCTCCGCGCCGTGGGTTCCGTGCGAATTTGCCACACTATCGACTGTCCTACCCCACTGAGAACCGGAACAAAATCATCAGAAACTGAACCGGTAGGAAAATGGTCAAAATCGAAAGTCACGCTTTTGGCGGCGGGAGTACTCACATCTTGAAGGCTCAGAGGATGCTCCGATTGCGCCGCCGCCGTCTTGACTGCAACAAGGAATAAACTCTCAACGAGACCTAGAAGGAGAATGGCGGCGATCCGCTTGTGTAGTGGCCCTCTCAACATAATGACTCTCCGTACGACGTGTGAACGCGCTTAAGCGTGTGGACGGTCTTCATAGACTTTTACTTTTTCACTCTTTACCCCGGCCCGGCGCACCCGGGTGACTTCCAGGGCCGCGGCGAAGCCGAAGTAAGCGGCGACTAACGCCGTGCCTGCATGAATCCAGACGTCATGTCCGAATAACGGAAGCAAGCCAAACACGGTGTTCAACCCTGGGAACAGACCCATGAACGTCAAGACGCCGTACAGAAGGGCTACGCCGCGCGCAAAGGTGCGCGAAGCCGCGAGACTGCTTGACGCTAGAAAGCCCCACAATCCAATCGCAATGTGAAAAACATTGTGGAGGAGGTTAACGGGAAACAAGCCAAAGAGATAACTGTAATTCGTCGCAAACGCCAAATGCGGGGCCCCGGCTGGAGGAGCATGGGTGAGGCCCGGTAGAAAGCCGAAAATCCCTATCACAAGGTAGACAAGCCCCGCTAGGGAAGCAAAAGAACGTATTCCCATAATCATTAACCTCTGAGAAAACCTCTGTAGCTTATGTTATATAGGGAGCAACTCCTGTGCCACGAAGTCTATCTTTAGCGGAGGTATGCATAATTAAATTCTGGCTTCCAGGAATATGCACGCCGGGGGTAGGGACGAGGCGACCTTGCCCCTACCCATGAAAAGAGATGGACCGCGCAGAAATCTCGGGAGAAGCGAACTGTTCCGTGTAGATGAACCTACAGTAAGACTGTAGGAAAAAACACTCACGCCTTAAGCGACCTGAAGCGGAAACGCAGTAGATTTTTTCCAAGAGTAAGAAGTTTTACTGGCACAGGGATTGCTCCTGTCTGCTGTGGAAACACGTCGCGCTTCCCTCTTTTGGGTTGATATTCTCCCCAGATATATAACTGAGAGAGCGCTCGAAAAGGAGAATTCATGGAAATTGGGAAGACTTCGTTTGCTGAAGTGATTCAAACTGATCGCACGAGCCGAGAGAACAAAGAGTGGCGGGGAACGTTGCTTGACTATCTTGAAAAGATCAAAGAAGATCCCAGCATCCCTAAATTAGCCCATGCCCGTCTGTACGACTTTCTTCTCGGCCAGGGAATGTACGATATTGCCCAGTCTGATGATGCACGCGTCAAGCGGCTTTATAAAGACGACAATCTGAAAGTTTATAACTATTTCAAGGACGAGTTCTTTGGCATCGAGCGCACCGTTGCGCAGATTAGTCGCTATTTTCACTCCGCTTCATTGAAGGGGGAAGAAAGCCGTCAAGTGCTCTACTTGATGGGGCCCGTAGGCTCGGGCAAGAGTTCACTTGTTGAAAAGTTGCAGCGCGCGTTGGAAGAAACCGACCCTGTGTACGCTATCGAAGGGTGCCCGATGTTCGAGGAGCCGTTGCATCTTATTCCTCGACACCTGCGCAAAGAGTTCGAGCAGATGCTTGGCGTCCATATCGAAGGAGATCTGTGCCCCACCTGCCGCTTCCGTTTGAAGGAGGAGTATCAGGCCCGCTACGAAGATGTGCCGATTGTTACTGTCTCCTTCTCTAAACGCAACCGCAAAGGCATTGGCGTGGTGCCGCCGGTTGATCCCAATAACCAAGATACTTCGGTGTTGATCGGCTCCGAGGATATTTCCAAGCTTGACAAATATTCTGAAGGCGACCCGCGCGTGTTAGAGCTCAACGGAGCCTTTAACGTGGGCAACCGAGGCATGGTGGAGTTCATCGAAGTCTTTAAAAATGAGACTGAATATCTGCATGCGATGATTACCGCCACCCAGGAGAAGTTCATTCCTGCGCCTGGACGGCACGGCACGATCTATGTGGACTCAGTGATCGTGGCGCATTCCAATGAAGCGGAGTGGCAAAAATTTAAAGCGGACCATACCAACGAAGCTATTCTCGACCGTATCGTTGTCGTCAAAGTCCCTTATAACCTACGCCTGTCCGAAGAGGTAAAAATCTACCAGAAGATTTTGAAAAAGTCCTCTTTCCGTGCACACGTGGCCCCGCATACCCTGGAGATGGCTTCGATGTTTGCCATACTGTCGCGCTTAGAGCCAACCGCAAAGTGTGACCTGATCACCAAATTGCGACTCTACAATGGTGAAGAAGTGGTGGAGAAAGGCCGCACGAAAAAGATCAACCTCCAGGAACTACGCGAAGACGTTAAACGGGAAGGGCTGAGCGGCGTCTCGACCCGCTTCATCATGAAGGCGCTTGATAACGCTCTGGCGGAGTCCGGCCGCTGCATCAATCCGATCAATGTCCGTGAGACGCTTATTGCTATGGTCAAGGAGCAAGACATTACCGACGATCTGCGTAAGCAGTACCTGGAGTTTCTCCAAGATACTATTCATAAAGACTACTTGGAGCTGTTGGAGAAAGAAATCACCAAAGCCTTTGTGTACTCCTATCAAGCGCAGGCGGACGCGTTGTTCCAGAACTATTTGGATCACGCCGAAGCGTTTGTCAACAAGACCAGAGTGAAGGACCGAAATACCCGCGAGGAACTGCAGCCGGATGAGGGTTTTCTTAAGTCCGTAGAAGAGCAGATCGCTATTATCGGCTCAGCTGCTGATGGATTCCGTCAAGAAGTCATTGCTTACTTGTGGGCGGCCTCGCGACGTGCACAAACGATTACATACAAGAGCTATGAACCTCTGAAAGAAGCGATCGAGAAGAAACTGACGAACTCGGTGCGCGATATCAGCCGGGTGATCACCAAGGCGCGGACGCGAGATGAAGAGCAGATCGGTAAGTACCACACGATGGTGAGCAGTCTGCTAGAGCAAGGATATTGTGAGTACTGCGTGGACGTGGTGCTCAAGTATGCCGCCAATAACTTATGGAAGGATTAATTTCTCTCGGGAAGGGTTATCACCTCTCGATCCTTTGAAATCCGTTTTAAAGGAAAAACGTATGGCCATCGCGGCAACCATTTTTCGACCATATTCTTCATCCGATTCCTTACGCTCAGACCGCAGCGCGGGAGACCGCCAGCGACACCGGCAGAAGGTGCGGGAGTCCATTCGGAACAACATCGCAGATTTGCTTGCTGAGGAGTCGATCATTGGGAAAGACAAAGACAAGATCGTCAAAGTTCCTATCCGAGGGATCAAAGAGTACCGCTTCATCTACGGCGAAAATACGCCAGGAGTAGGGCAGGGCGATGGCAATGCGCAGCGAGGACAAGTGGTCGGAAAAAGGGGAGAACAAGGGCCAGGGCAAGGGCAGCCTCAAGCTGGAGATCAAGCCGGCGCCGACTACTACGAGACCGATGTGAACTTAGAGGAACTCATCGAGATCATGTTTGAGGACTTAGAATTGCCCGACATGGAGCGCAAAATTTTGCGCGAAGTACTCTCGGAACGCCTGCATAAACGCAAGGGCTATCGCAAAGCGGGCATACGGATTCGTCTAGACAAACGGCAAACTGCGATCTCCCGCATCAAACGTAAAATCGCCGCGTCCCAGGCTACTGAAGACCCCGCTGCTTCGAGGCTGACGGAGGAGGAAGAGCGTTTTCCATTTAACAAAAGAGATATGATTTACCGCCATTTTACGGAGGATGTGCGACCAGACTCGAATGCGGCGGTCATCTGCATTATGGATACGTCGGGCTCGATGGATACGGTGAAGAAATACTTGGCCCGCAGTTTTTTCTTTCTGCTCTACCAGTTTGTCTCCACAAAGTATCAACATGTAGAGCTGGTCTTTGTTGCACATCACTCAGAAGCTAAAGAAGTAACTGAAGAGGAGTTCTTTCACAAAGGAGAGTCTGGCGGCACGTTGATCTCCTCGGGGTACAATAAAGCCTTGGAGATTATTCGTGATCGCTATCATCCCAGCCTGTGGAATATCTATGCGTTTCATTGCTCGGATGGGGATAATTTTTCCTCGGATAATCCCGCCACACTGGCCGCTGCGCGGGAACTCTGCGCTATGTGTAATCTCTTTGGCTATGGCGAAATTAAACCGACCGGCTTTTCCTCGTACGAGAGTTCGATGATTGGGCTCTTCCGCGAACTCTGGGCCGACAATTTTAAGGCAGTCGTGATCGCAGGCAAAGAATACCTTTGGCCGTGTTTCCGTGAATTTCTGACGCGGGAACGCATAAAAGCTTCTACCGCGGCGGCGTAAGACAGAGTCGAGCGCCATGACGATCGAGATTTGCAGCTCGAATCTGCCCAGCGAACGTGAGCGCCCCTATAGGGAAAACACACCAAGATGTGGATACACAATGTCGATGTTTTCTCCTCTCCCTTGAGGGGAGAGGAAACAGGAGAGGGCGCCGAAGGTAGGTTTTCCCCTCACCCTGGCCCTCTCCCCCAAGGGGCGAGGGTATCGCAAGCCGCTCTTTCTTGTCTATCTGCCATCCCACAGTTTGCTGTTTCTTACGCTCTCCAATAGCACCAGGGTCTTGCAAAGGTATGAGCAAACTACCGCGTATCCGGGTCGCCACCTATAACATTCACAAGAGTCGTGGACTTGATCGACAAGTCGATCCCGCTCGCATAGTGAAAGTCCTCCATGAACTCAACGCTGATATTATTGCCTTGCAGGAAGTTATTTGTCTTGAAGGAGGCGTTTCTGAACTCAACCAAGGGCAGTTTTTCGCGGATAAATTATCTTATCACTATTGTCTTGGCGAAGCGCGTCGTTTGCGCGGCGCCTCGTATGGCAACGTGGTGTTGAGTCGGGCTCCTATTCGCTCTACGACCAACTATGACCTAAGCTGGCGTCGACACGAACGGCGCGCGTGTTTGCGCATTGATGTCGAGTGGCCCGCTGGCCATTTATTACATGTCTTTAATGTGCACCTAGGCTTGACGTTTGGCGAGCGACGACATCAGGCGCGGAAGCTGGTTGGCTCAGGGATCCTTGGGGATACAACGCTAACTGGCACTCGAGTGTTGCTGGGCGACTTCAACGACTGGGTGCGGGGTTTACCGTCACGCTTACTGGCTACTCACTTGGAAAGTGTTGATGTCCGCTATCATCTTGGGCATAGACGAACGTATCCAGGAGTGCTCCCACTTATTCATCTTGACCATATTTACTTTGACCCTACCTTGCAGCTTGAACAATTGACTCTGCACAGAAGCCCGCTTGCTATTGTTGCCTCCGACCACGTTCCTCTAGTAGCGGAATTTTCTCTTGTAGAAACAAAAGGAGAGGCGGCTCGGGGGAGGAAAAAAGCCGCCTCTTGAAAAAGAGAAGAGGTAGGTGAGGAGGGACCTCTTCTCTCTCGCGACACTTGATTCAAGCTGTTCTTAGCGCGATTGCGCTGCTCCCATCCGTTCTGGAGGAGACATTTTTTCCATATCGCTCTTACTGCTCGAACTGAGGCGATCAGTCGAGTCGGCAGCCGAGGTCTTCAGACCGATTTTTTCTGCTGCTGTCTGCCCCAGCTGATAATGTTCACGCAACGTTGGCAGAGTTTTCGCGGCCCAATTTTTTACTTCTGGGTCATTCCCATTCTGGGCCTGTTGGTTAAACGCTTCTATATCTTTTTTGTGATCTTTCAGCATTTCTTGCATGTAGGCCTGGTCAAACTCAGCGCCAGAGAGCTTCTGCAAGCGTTGTTGTAGCTCTTTCCCCTCGCTTCCCATATCAGACGGTATAGTCACGCCTTCTGATTTAGCGAGGTTCTTGAGTTCCTCGTTTGCTTGCCCGTGGTCTTTCACCATACGGAGGCCGAAGTTCTTAACAGCTTCATTCTGCCCTTTCTCCGCCGCCATTTGTCCCAAGGTGACCTCCGTCATGCCCCCTTGTGCGGCTTCTTTCAGAAAAGACTGGGCCATGGGATCATTCTTCGCTTCGTCGGCAAAGGCGGAGGTATTGCCGATCAGCAACAAGAAACCGCCTGCCAAGCCTACCAGGCCAGTGATAAACCGAGTATTCATTGCTGTGCTCCTTTTTTAGGATGTGAATTAACATTCATACAATGTCCCTCCTCAGAAAGTATCTCTACATAAAGTGCAAGTCTCGTGCCGATATAGAGCGCAGCCCTCTTCACCAGGCAGGCCCATGCATCCGCCTGACTGAGAGAGTCACTATTTGTGAATAAGCTTCGCTTTAGTGAACCTTGTTGGCCGAGTCTCAGACTTTCTCCTATCTTCGCTTCTACTTAGAGCAGGATCGTTGACGAGCGCCAACGACGCCTGAGACTGTTTTGGCCGTTTGAGTGCGCACCGGGGCCCACTCCTTAGGGCCCTGCTAGAGAGCCTACTAGAAAATCTGAAGAAAAATGTCGGCAAAATATCTCGCTCGTTGTAGTGATTCACTCGTCAAAGAGAGTCTGTGGCCCACCTGGTGAGGGGATTGAGCATGGTATTGATTTTGCAATTTCCATCACTGCTCTGAATAGGAAATCTAATGAGTAAAGACGCGTCCAAAGTTATTCCTGTCATCAAAGAAGAATTACGTGTGGAGAAACGAGTGGTAGAATCCGGCAGCGTCACGATCTCAAAGCAAGTCCATGAGCACGAGGAAGTCATTGATGAGCCGTTACGACAAGAGCGGGTGGTGGTCGAGCGCCATTCCATCAATCAACGAGTAGAGACAGCGCCGTCTATACGTCGTGAAGGGACGACCTTGATTATTCCAGTCGTAGAAGAAGTCCTGGTCGTAGAAAAACATCTTTTTCTCAAGGAGGAATTACACATTATTCTACAGCAGACTGAAGTGCAGCAGTCACAAACAGTGAAACTGCGGCGTGAGGACGCCACAGTAGAATATTCAGAGCCTCGCAAAAGAAAGGAGCAGTAACTATGGCAAAATCAGTAGTTGGCATTTTTGATCAACGAAGTGATGCAGAGCGCGCTGTCCGTGACCTCATGGATAACGGCTTTCGTCGCGAAGACATCAGCCTCATTGCAGGAAACGCCTCCGGCGAGCCCTCAGAGGCTACAACGACAACGAGCGAGGGTATGAGTAGCACGGCCGCCGGAGCCGGCACCGGAGCCTTTGTGGGTGGTCTCGGCGGACTCCTGGTCGGCTTGGGCGTGTTAGCTATTCCCGGCGTTGGTCCAGTGCTCGCGGTGGGTCCTCTGGCCACGACACTCCTCGGCGCTGGAGTCGGGGCGGCCGCAGGCGGACTAATCGGATCATTAATGGATGTTGGCGTACCTGAGGAGGAAGCCGGATATTATGCTGAAGGCATCCGACGCGGCAACACGCTGGTGTCGGTAAGCACTGACGATGAGATGATGATTGATCGGGCCGTCAATATTTTTGAGCGCCATAACGCTGTAGATATTGACCGTCGGGTAGAAGAATGGCGAAAGAGTGGATGGACCGGCTATGATCCGAACGCAAAAATGGAGCCTAAAGAAGTCCCTATACAGCAGACTATTCCTAAGCCTGCCAAGCCTGCGCCTGTTTCTACTTCAGCTAGTACGGCGAGTACGTCTGCGCAGCCAGTCAGACCTACCCCAACTTCCACGACTCGGCAAGCGACTGGAGAAACCACCGCCATCCCGGTCGTGGAGGAAGAAGTGCAAGTCGGCAAGCGGGCTGTTCCGGGGGGTACAGTACGCGTCTATAGCCATATGACGGAAAAGCCAGTGCAAGAGCAGGTCCAACTCCGGGATGAACAAGTAAAAGTAGAGCGTCGCCCGGTGAACCGAGCCGCCAGTGAAGCAGACCTCAATGCTTTTAAGGAAGAGGTTGTTGAAGTCCGCGAAAACCGCGAGGAAGCAGTAGTAACGAAGCAGGCCCGTGTTGTGGAAGAAGTTATAGTCAGTAAGGACGTGAACCAGCGTACGGAGACTGTGAACGACAAGGTGCGCCGCACTGAGGTGGAAGTCGAGAATGTCGGCGCAAACGCTGGCGTCCAAACGCGTGGTTATGATGTCTATACCAACGACTTTCGCAGCAACTTCAATACGCTGTACGCCAAACAAGGCTATACCTATGAGCAGTACGAGCCGGCTTATCGCTACGGCTCTACGGTCGCCAATGACAAGCGGTACACTGGCAAAGATTGGGCAGTTATCGAATCTGATGTACAGCGTGATTGGGAAATGGACCATAAGGGAACATGGCAGAAGTTCAAGGACTCTATCCGTTATGGGTGGGAACGGGTGAAGGGATACTCTCCCGCTGAGGCTTCAGCGCGAACCACGGCCCGAAATTACGAAGACTATGCCAACGACTTTCGCGGCAACTTCAATACGTTGTACGCCAACCGGGGTCAGACCTCCGATCGTTACGAACCGGCATATCGCTATGGTTATATGCTCGCAGAGGACCAGCGTTACACTGGTAAGGACTGGGCGACCATCGAGTCCGATGTGCAGCGCGACTGGGAAAAGGACCACCAGGGAACATGGCAGGAGGTCAAAGATTCTATTCGTTATGCCTGGGAACGGGTGAAGGGGTATTCGCCAGCAGAGGCGTCTGCTCGTAGCCACTCACGGGCGGCGTAGCGCCTGCTGACGGCGGCCGTTCCTTTGAACGAGAGCGTGGCGCTGCTGGCTTGTCCAGTAGCGCCTTGTTTTTTTATGAGGTAACCACTATGGCGACAACGCGACCTGTGGAATCAACATTGGATCTTGATGATGGTAGAATGGTTTTTAAGAGAGAGCCAAGCGCGGCTACGCAAACACAAGCCGCCTCAGTCGCTCCGGCGCAGCCGCATCGCGACACTAGTATTACTAAAGTTAATGCTCTGTACTCGCCGCGCGGCAAATACGGTCAGAAATATCTGGCGACAGGGGTCAAAATCTCCATACGTTTGTGGGAAGATGAACAACCAGGTAAGCGCAAGTCCCTCACTCAACGCGCTTATGAGACAGCGGGGTACGTGATTAGTGGGCGTGCGGAACTCGAAATCGAGGGCCAAACAGTGGTGCTGGAGCCGGGCGATTCATGGATAGTCCCGAAAGAAGCCAAGCATCGATACACAATCTTGGAGCCTTTTACGGCTGTCGAAGCAACGTGCCCTCCTGCTGAGGTGCATGGCCGAGATGAGGAGTGAAAGGAGAGTTCGACACGGAGCGCTGGAAATGCAAAGATTCGTACATTCCAGAAAAGTACTATGGAACGACACCCTTCGCCAAGCTCAGGGCAGGCTCCGGTTGGCCCCTACGTTAGGCTAGCAGGACACTTGTCGACCTTGTGGCGTACGATCTAGAGTAGCTTCGCTTCCTATAGAAACGCTACAGCAAGATGTGGAGCGACACCGATGTGAGCCTTCTCGGCTGCCGGTTCCCTCGCCCCTTGGGGGAGAGGGCTAGGGTGAGGGGATGCCTGCAGACATCACCCTCTCCTGTATCCTCTCCCTCAAGGGGGCTTTGCCTCAAAAGTCGGGCTCCCACACAAGATGTTGGGCTCCCGCAGTATGTACCCGGCAACCGGTAGTAGTCTTTTTGACTTTTTGGGCAAAGCTCCTCAAGGGAGAGGAGAAAAAGCCCTCGCTCCGCGTCCCATAGCTTGGTGTGTTTTCCCTATAGTTTAGGTGCGCGGCCGGTCCTCGGCAGGGCCGCCAGCTCGCGTCAAGTTGCGCGCCGTGTTGATTAGCCCGATATGAGAAAAGGCTTGGGGAAAGTTGCCCACAAGGCGGCGCGCCCGGGGATCGTACTGTTCCGCTAATAAACCTACATCATTGCGTAGCGCCAGGAGTCGCTCGAAGATGTCACGAGCCTCCTGGTAACGTCCCTGTAACGTCAAGTTATCCGCCAGCCAGAAGGTGCAGAGCAAAAATGCGCCCTCGCCGCTCGGCAGACCGTCTACGTGCTCACACGTACGATAGCGATCAACAAATCCATCCTGCATGAGTCCCCGCTGGATAGCCGCCACTGTCCCTCTCATGCGTGGGTCAGTTGCTGGGAGAAAGCCTACCAGCGGCAGCATGAGGAGGCTCGCGTCCAGTGTCTTGGCCCCGTAGTACTGTACGAAGGCGTTTAAATCTTTGTCGAAGCCTTCGCTGCACACTTGCTCGTGAATGTGTTGTCGAAGTCGCCGCCACGAATCTACGGGTCCCTCCATTCTAAAACATTCGACATCTTTAATCGCACGATCAATCGCAACCCACGCCATAACTTTTGAGTGCGTGAAATGACGGCGCGGACCCCGCACTTCCCAAATGCCATTATCCGGAGAGTTCCAGGTTGTTTCTAAAAACTTGAGAAGAGCTTTCTGAACGCGCCCCACATCTTCGTTTGCATCAAGGCCCATGCGGCGTCCCAAGTGCAGGGTGTCGATGACTTCACCGTAGACATCAAGCTGATTCTGTTGATGGGCCGCGTTGCCAATTCGCACCGGCTTTGCGCCTTCGTAACCTGGCAACCAATCGAGCTCCATTTCAGTGATGCGCCGCTCCCCCGCCACACCATAGAGGATCTGTAATTTTTCCGGCGCGCCCGCC
>CAZUFQ010000002.1:12476-32198 GCA_964618735.1 uncultured Enterobacteriaceae bacterium | reverse complement strand
CGCCTGGAGCGTCGCCTCGGTCTCTGCATCGGCCGGATAGAAAACTTCGACGTACAGGTCCTGTAATGTCACATCATGTGGCGTTGACACGGTTGTGACGGTGCTAAACATTCGCGCAATCTTGCCATCCCAGTTCAGCTCCATGGGCAAGATCAAGGCGTGCGGTCCCTCCAGCTCAGGCTCACGCCAGCGAGCCGGAACGCCCGGATAGCTCAGAATATCTGTAATCAGTTCTTTCAGCGTATCGTCGCGCGCCCACGCCAACCTGTGATACGCCTCGTTCAATAACGCTTTGGCGCTCGCCTCCCAGTTTACGATCACGCGACGTAGACCGTTAGGGTCGAAGAGGAGATGCAGTATGTTCACGCGCGGCGGGGTGGATATGCGCAAAGGGACGAGGCCCGCGGGTTCCTTGCCCAGGATCACGGTCAGGAAGCGCACAAAGGCGGCGTTGGCCATGATCACGTTCCAATACCGATCGTGCGCGAGGGCGCTGCGCGGCTCGTTTGACTTCAACATAATCTCGACAACCGCGCGGACCTGCGTCATTCTGGGGTCCTCTAAACTGGTCTCGCCGTAAACCGGCGCATAGCCGGCAGCCAGCAGCAACACGTTGCGCTCGCGCAGGGGGATGTCGAGCACGTTTGCCAAGGTCAGGAGCATGTCCCGACTTGGCGCCGCCCGCCCGGTTTCCAGAAAGCTGATGTGGCGAGCGGAAACCTCTGCTTCTAATGAGAGTTCGAGTTGGCTCAGATGCCGTGCTTCTCGCCAGCGCCGCAGCAGTGGACCGACTCCGTTCGGTTCTATGATCGTTCCATTTCTTTCCGTTTCCATGCGAAAGACAGTAGCAGCTTGGTGTACGCTGAGCCATTACTTGCGAGGTAATGTTCCGTCGCACTGATTTTGAGGAGTATGGTTTCGTCATGCCCGCGTAGGCGGGCATCCAGGAAAATGAAGCACCTGCCTCTGGTTATGCCTCCTGGATTCCGGGTCTCGCGGTGCTCGCCCGGAATGACGTAGCCAGTCTATCCTTTAAATTTAATGCGACGCAGATGTACTGTGGGTGAAATATCAGCTCTCCGCAATGGTAAAACTAACGGTGCGGCAAATACCCATTTTCTTTACTGAGAGAAAGTCTACAATTTCCCGGAACTAGCTTTCGAAGCAATAGGGGATGATCGTTGCTCAATGAACGACCTCAGTTACCGTTCGGCAAAGACAGAAGTGCGAGAGAGCCTGATTCATGGCAAAGGTCTGTTTGCAAAGCAGGCGATCGCGGCAGGAGAGATTGTGGCTGTGAAGGGCGGCCATATTCTTCCTCGGCAAGAATGGGCGACGCTAGAACCGCAACTTGGCTCGGCGGAAATCCAGATCTCGGAAGAGTTTTTCATTGCTCCCGCGCGGGAAGAACAACGAGAAGGCTCCATGCTGTATACGAATCATTCTTGCAACCCCAATATAGCCATTCAGGGTCAGATCGTTTTTGTGGCGATGAGAGCTATCGCGCCTGACGAGGAGTTAACGCACGATTGGGCGACGACAGATGATTTGGATTATAACATGGCGTGTAATTGTGGGGCCCCTAACTGCCGCCGCATCATTACCGGGAAAGATTGGATGAAGCGGGAACTGCAAGAGAAGTACAAAGGATGGTTCTGCTGGTTCCTCCAGAGGAAGATCGACGCATTGTCGTCGAGCGACCGCCGCTGATCATGAGAAAGTGAGCCTCTACGAAAGAGAAAAGATATGACCATTTACCATATCTGGTGCAACCTCAAAGACGGCATCAAAGATGTAGAATTCGCTGATGCGGCCAGGAGGTATCTCGATCATTTGCAAGAACAAGGACAAGTCCACGGCTATCGCATCACGCGTCGCAAGCTGGGGCTCGGACCGTCACACTTGCCTGAGTTTCATATTACGCTTGACTTTGTCGACATGGCGCAGATGGACGCCGCGTTTAACAACGTTTCGTCCAGGAGCGACCCCGTGGAAAGTTTTCATCATGCGGTGAACTCAAAGGTGTGCGACTTGTTCTTTGCCCTTTACCGTGACTTTCCCGATGAAACGCGGGTGCGCGGGCAAGAGAAATTTTAATGGGGAGGCTGACTTGAGGAGAGTGTGAATGGACTTTTATATCACCGATGTTTTCGGACAAGAGAAATACTCTGGGAATCAACTGGCTACGTTTCTCCACTGTGAGAACTTGTCTGACCGAGAAATGCAGCAAATTGCGCGAGAGATCAATTTTTCGGAGACGACTTTTGTCGTTTCTGACCATCCCTGTGACGGTGGCTACGATGTGCGGATCTTCACTCCAGCGGCGGAAATTGATTTTGCTGGGCATCCGACGTTAGGCACGGCATTCGTTATTCAGCGCTATCTAATTGGACAATCTGTTGAGCAAGTGGTGCTCAATCTCCGAGCGGGGCAGACGCCTGTCCGCTTTCCAGCTGGGAGTGATAATGCTCTGCTGTGGATGCGGCAAGGTGAACCGACATTCGGTCCGCAGCTTGAGAAGACGACACTGGCTGAGGTGCTTGGCGTTGAAGTGAGTGATTTTGACGAGCGTTGGTCGATTGAGCAGGTGTCTACTGGATTGCCGCATATAATCGCTCCGCTGAAAAACTTGGCCGCGCTGAAGCGAGCACGGATCGCGCGTGATCACTATGACGCTCTGGTGCAACAGACTTGGGCAAAAGCTCTGCTGGTATTCAGCCCGCAAGGTTATTCACCCACGCACGAACTGAGCGTGCGGATGTTCGCCGATTATTATGGGGTGCCAGAAGATCCTGCGACTGGCAGCGGCAATGGGTGCCTGGCCGCCTATCTCGTCAAGCATCGATATTTCGGGACCTCGTCCATCAATCTGCGAGTCGGGCAAGGCTTTGAGATCGGGCGTCCATCCATCCTTGCACTCTGGGCCGCAGAAGAGCAGGGGCGTATCTCTGTCAATGTTGGCGGGCAAGTGATTCCCGTTGCTAAAGGGCAATGGTTGTAAGGTGAGGAGACCGCTATGGAGACTAGTCAGCAACGAACGGTTCGCACGATGTGTCCTATGAATTGCCACCCGACACTCTGTGGCATGTTGGTGGATATTAAGGGCGATCATTTGGTTGAAGTACGTGGCGATAAGGACAATCCCGATAGCCGAGGATTTCTCTGCGTGCGGGGACAAGCCTCGCGGGAGATCATCGGGAACCCCAAGCGGCTGTTGTATCCACTGGTCCGCGAACGCCGCACTGATGACGCCTGGCGACGAGTGAGTTGGGACGAAGCCTTCGATCTGATTGTCTCGCGTATGCAAGCAGTCGGACGTGAAGCCGTGGGCGTCTGGAGCGGGCATGGCGTCGCCAGCACGAATTATGGAACGCGGATCAATGGGTATCTGCTGCGCCGCTTTGCCAATTTCTACGGCTGTCAGTGGTGGAACGCTACGATGATTTGTTGGGGGCTAGGAGCCTTTGGTCTGGGCGTCACCGGGGTGCTCGAAACCAACACCAAAGAGGATATGGGAGAGCATGCGCAGCTTATTCTGCTCTGGGGCGCGACGCTGGCCAGTCAGCCCAATACTGCCCGGCATATTGTCGCGGCTAAGCGACGGGGCGCGCATATTGTCACCATCGATGTACGCCACACCGAAGCCGCGGCGCAATCGGATGAAGTGCTACTGCTGCGGCCCGGAACCGACGCCGCTCTAGCGCTGGCGATGATGCATGTCATTGTCACGGAAGAGCTGTATCATCGCGAGTTTGTGACGCAACACACCACTGGCTTTGAAGAACTGGTCGCTCACATTCGGTCCTACACTCCGGCTTGGGCGGCTGAAGAAACCGGAATCGCCGCCGAGCGGATCGTCGCTCTGGCGCGTCGATACGCCACGACACGCCCTGCGATGATCGTGCTGGGCGGCAGCTCCATGCATAAAGGGTCGAACAGTTGGCATGCGGGTCGTGCGATTGCTTGTTTACCTGGACTGACGGGGAACCTAGGTGTTCCTGGGGGAGGCTTCGGTCCCAGGCACGCCAGCGCCAGTCATGGTCAGGGATTTGCCAACATTCTTGCCGAAGATCGCCGCCCGCCGGGCAATTACATTCCAAGTCAGATGTCACACATCACCGCAGCCTTGCGCGAAAAGCGGGTGCAGGTGTTGTTCTTGTTTGGCACAAACACCATCTCTTCATTTGCTGACGCTGAGCAGATGGCTGAAGGACTCGACCGCACTGATTTAGTCGTTAGTTATGATCTCTTCATGAACGATACAGCGCGTCGTTTTGCTGATGTGATTTTGCCTAGCACAGCTTGGTTGGAAGAACTCGGTTGTAAAGCGACGAATACACACCTGTATCTGATGGAACAGGCTTTGCCGTCACCGGGAGAAACTCGACCACTAAGTCAAGTCCTACACGGATTAGGAAAGCATCTGCAACTTGACGATTTCTTTCCTTGGGATTCGCAAGAAGCACTTATCGATGCAGTTTTAGCTCACCCGAGCACTGGCCACGCTACTGTTGCGGCTTTGCGGCAAGAAGGAGGAATCCGACCGTTCCAAATTTCCCATGTGGCATATCCGGATCGGGGCTTCTCTACGCCTTCTGGGAAAGTGGAGTTCTTCTCTGCTCAAGTACAGGCGCTAGGATTATCACCGCTGCCGGTCTATATGGCGCCGTCGTCGTCCGAGTATCCATTGACGCTGTGTCAGGGCAGGACCCTCACCCACTTCCACAGTTTCTATGACCATGGTCGAGCCCTGCCTACGTTGACGCAGCTTGATCCTGAGCCGTACTTGTGGATTTCACCCGCCGACGCGGCGGTGCGGGGTCTGCAAGATGGATCAGCTATTCGCATTTATAACGAACGTGGAGCAGTACAGGCTCGTGCGCGTGTTACGGATGACGCGCCTGTTGGAACTGTTTGGATGCGTGACGGCTGGGCGGGGTTGAACAATCTAACCTCAGGTGAGGCGGTTTTGCCCGACGCTGCAGTCAGCATCTTTGGCTTCTCGGCGGGGCAAGCATCCTTTGAAGCAAAGGTCGAGGTCACGCCTCAGTAAGGAAACGGTTCTGTCAAGAAGATAAGAGAGAATTTGCCTATGCCTGCTCCGATAGTCGCCCATCTTTTTATTTATCCGATCAAATCGCTTGATCGCGTTGCAGTGACCGAAGCGAAGCTGTTGTCGGGCGGCTCGCTCGCGCATGACCGAGAATTCGCGCTGTTTGACCAGGAGGGTAATTTTGTCAATGGCAAACAGCAGCAGCGCGTCCATCTCATCCGTGCAGCATACAATCTGGAAGATTTCACTGTGACGCTACGTACTCGCGAGCAGGGCGTGGCGCAAACGTTTCATCTCCTGGATGAACGAACTAGACTCGAAGCATGGTTCAGCGATTTCTTTGGGTTTCCGATCACCATAAAGAGAGATGCAACCACAGGGTTTCCAGACGATCCAGCCTCGCCAGGTCCTACGCTCGTCAGTGTGGCGACACTGGACGAGGTGAATTCATGGTTTCCAGAGTTGAACTGTGAACAAACAAGCCGCCGCTTTCGCGCTAACATTGAAGTAAATAATATCCCAGCATTCTGGGAGGACCAATTGTTTGGAGAACCAGGAGAAATAGTTGAATTTACCATTGGTCAGGTGGAGTTGCACGGCATTAACCCCTGTCAGCGATGCGTCGTGCCCAGTCGCCATCCCGAAACCGGCGAGATGATCCACGGCTTTCAGAAAACTTTTAGTGAGAAACGCAAAGCGACGTTGCCAGCCTGGGTGAAGACGGCACGCTTCAACCATTTCTATCGGCTCAGCATCAATACGCGGGTTTCATCGTCAGAAGCTGGGAAATATCTCCACATTGGCGATGAAGTCAACATCAGGAGCGCATCATGATAACGCTGCAACCCTTAGGCGTCGTGAGAAATTCACGTCAACTTGTCGAAGATGACAATTGGGGAGGGGTCGTTTCTGAGATTGTTATAGACAAAGCGATTGGAGCAGAAGGATTAGCTGGCATCGAAGAGTTTTCGCATGCCGAGGTTATTTTTTACTTTCATCAAGTGGAAGAACAGAAGATCGTCACTGGCGCACGGCATCCCCGCAACAATCCCACCTGGCCTAAAGTGGGTATTTTAGCACAGCGCGGCAAGAACCGCCCGAATCGCTTAGGGCTCGCGACGGTCAAGATTCTGAAGCGAGAAGAGAACAAACTCTACGTGGAAGGACTTGATGCGATCGACGGCACGCCGGTGCTAGATATCAAACCGGTGATGCAGGAGTTCCTCCCAAAGGAAGCCATCCGACAGCCGGAATGGGCCACCGAGATCATGAGCAACTACTGGCGGACAATTCCTAGTGAAACATAATTGACGATGGAGTAATGACTGACGGCTCCTTCTCTTCTTCTTTGAGACGAGGTATGTGGCGGAAACTTATACATACGGATGATGTTGTACTGGCGTTAGTGCTACGGCTAGCGCTAGGCATTGTCATGTTCCCACACGGCGCGCAGAAGCTTCTCGGTTGGTTTGGCGGTCGCGGGTTCTATGGCAATATCGAACTCTTCCACCAACTTGGATTTTCCACCACGTTAGCCGTGCTTGTAACCATTGGTGAGTTTTTCGGCGGATTAGGCCTGATCGTGGGCTTGCTCTCGCGGGTGGCTGCTGCTGGCATTGGCGTTATCATGGTAGGAGCAGTGCTGACAGTGAATGGGCACTATGGCTTCTTCATGAATTGGGCCGGAAACCAGACACGGGAAGGATTTGAGTTCCACATTCTGGCGGTTGGCCTTGCGATCGGCATTATGATCCTGGGCGGCGGCAAGTGGTCCATTGACTCTGCCCTCACGGAAAAATGAGGGCAGAGGGTCAATCCCAGAGTACGACGGTGATTATCGCTAGCGTCCCCAAGAAATAATCTTCTCGGGCTTCAACACGACTAACACGCGGGGCTCCTTATTTTCCTGCATACGTTTTACATAAGTAGGACCCTCTTCGGGGCCGCGATAGCGTTCTGCAATTTTCTGGGTGTCCGCCCACAAATTCTCCTCCGTCAATCGCGCTTTTCCCGACGCAATTACGGTGGTAAACGTCTCTGCGTCGTCAATGCAGAGACTGAGGCGCGCATCACGGCGGAGGTTCTTATATTTCGCGCGATCTTTGGTAATGGAGACCCAAAACTGCTCGCCATCCCAGCGATACCAGACCGGAGTGAGCTGTGGGCTCCCATCCTTCTTGAGCGTGGCCAGGATTGCGTTTCGTTTCCCATTGAGGAAGGTGTTCATTGCCTCTTTGGTCAGCGGAGGGCGCTGGGCAGCTTTCTTTTTTGCGACAGCGATCCCAAGCGAAATGCCAATGACGAGCGTAACAGCCACGAGTAGCGTGAGTTGTAATCGACCCCGAGAGTATAACATCGCCTACCTCCTTGCTTTTACTTTTGCCGCGAGGAATCTCTTTGGTAATGCTGTATATACGCTGGAAGCGCAATCCCCGGCGCCAGGCGTGGGTCGGGGATGGAAGCCTGGGGCGTTAAGCGCAACGGCAGCTCGCCGGCCCAGCACGGCAACTGATAATCTTCCTCATCGTCGATCGGCGGACCGGTTCGTATTTTCGCCGAGACCTCCTCAAGCGGAAGACGCAACACAGACGTCGCCTTGAGTTCCTGGGCGTACGGCTGGCGCGCTTCCTCCCAGCGCTGCGGCGCAATGTGCTCAACAATAGCCCTGAGTGCGTTGTTCTTTTCTGCTAGATCGGTCACCTCGTGCGCGGTCCCCAGCACCACGACTGAGCGATAATTCAGTGAGTGATGAAAGGCCGAACGAGCCAGAACGAGACCGTCGAGAATCGTGACGGTCACACACAGCGGGACCCCTTCTTTCAGGGTGCACAGCATGCGGCTCGCACTAGCCCCATGAATGTAGAGTTGCTCGCCCACACGAGCGTGGATGGTGGGAATAACGTACGGTTGTCCGTCAACGGTGAATCCAACGTGACAGTAGAGCGCCTCATCAAGAATGGCTGTCACTGTGGCGCGGTCATAGGAGCCGCGCGTTGGTCTGCGGTGTAATGTGGTGCGTTCTGTAGGGGGGAACTGTGCCATTGTGTTCGCCTTTCTCTTTTGTTACAGTACAAAAATATGAAAGTAATGTTACAATATCCAATTGCTGGTAGTGATACAAGTACAATAATCGCCAGCGTCGAGGAGGGCATACGCTCAGGGAAGATTCGACCAGGAGCGATGCTGCCAACGGTGCGGGCGTTAGCGGCTGCACTGACTGTGAGTCCGACAACTGTTGCGGCCGCGTATCGATCGCTACGGATACGGGGGTTGCTCAGCGCGCAAGGGCGACGCGGCACGCGTGTCAGTGCTCGTCCGCCAGTAACCAGCCGCCACGCTCTCGAAATTCCTCACGGGGTGCGTAATCTCATTCAAGGAAGTCCCGACCCTGGACTGCTTCCAGACCTCCGCGCTGTTGTACGACGGCTTACCTTGCGTCCACGGTTGTATGGAGAAGAAACGAATCGTGAGCGCTTGCTCGCTTTGGCCGCAGAACAATTGCAAGCCGATAAAATTCCTGCTGCTGCGCTCGCGATCATGGGAGGGGCCCTGGATGCGATCGAGCGTGTATTGCAGGCGCATGTGCGACCGGGAGATCACGTCGCGGTTGAGGATCCTGGCTACGCCGAGATTTTCGATCTCCTCGGCGCTCTTGGACTTATCGCAGAGCCAATTGCCATTGATGATTATGGCCTGATCCCGGATGAGCTTGACCGTATCTTGAAGAATAAAATGAAGGCCTGCATTCTCACCCCCCGGGCGCAGAATCCCACAGGCGCTGCGTTAGATGAGTCACGAACGCGGGAACTTCGGAAAATCTTCGATAAACATGCGGAGGTGCTGGTCATTGAAGATGATCATGCCGGGCCGGTGGCTGGCGCTCCAGCATTTACAGTGTGCCATAGCAAAAAAGAACGCTGGGCCGTGGTGCGATCAGTGTCGAAATCCCTTGGTCCTGATCTGCGCCTCGCTGTGGTTGCAGGCGACGCCGCCACGATCGCCCGGGTCGAGGGGCGGCAGAGCATCGGGGCAGGATGGGTGAGTCATATTCTCCAAGAGATGGTTGAAACTCTTTGGTCGGACCCTGGAACGACAGAAAAACTCCGAATCGCCGCAGACACCTACGCTGCGCGGCGCACTGCTTTGATTAGGGCGCTACAAGAACACGGCATCACAGCGAGGGGACGTTCGGGACTGAATGTCTGGATTCCCGTCCTGGAAGAAGGAAGCCTCCTGACGAGCTTAGCGGCGGCTGGGTGGGGTGTTCGGAGCGGCGAGCGTTATCGCCTCAAAAGTCCGCCGGCTATCCGCGTGACTATTGCAACCTTACAACCAGACGATGCCGTGCGGTTGGCCGCGGACATCGCTCGTTGCTTACGATCGGATCGGCGGACGCACTCGGTGTGACAGAAGCATACTGCGTGGAGTTGCTTTCTAGAACCCTGCTCAACGTAAACCCGATTTACTTACAAGAAAGATTCAGCAGAATGAACGGCGAAAAGCACGAAAGAGATTGCCCATGATAGTCAGGCTGCCTGGATGAGAGCGTGAACTTGGGCAACTCTCAATGTGGGAGAAATGGAAAAATATTGCCCATGTTCCGACTCTTAGCGATCTCAGGAAGCTTGCGCGCAGTCTCTACGAAAACGGCCCTTTAACGCGGGGCCGCCACGCTAGCGCCCAACGGAATGGAGATTTACGTCAATGGCGGCCTTGGAGATCTTCCGCATTTCAATCCTGACCTCGAAGGAGCCGAACCGCCAGCGGTGAAAGAATTTGGCGTGCTGGTGGGCGAGGCTGACGGGATTATCATCTCAAGTCCCGAGTATGCGCATGGCGTTCCAGGAGTCTTGAAGAATGCGCTCGATTGGCTAGTGGGCGGTTTCGATTTTATTAACAAGCCTATAGCGCTTTTCAATGCTTCGCCACGCTCAACTTATGCACACGCCTCTTTGACGGAAATCATCACCATCATGTCCGGGCGCATTATCCCCGAAGCGTCGATCACTGTAGATCTGCGTGAAAAACACTTGTCGGATGAAGCTAGTATTGTTGCACATCCAGAAATCGCCGGCCTGCTGCGAGCAGCGCTCGACGCTTTTGCCGACGCGATAAGGAAATATCGAAAGCAAGATGAGGAAAAGATGGCCTGATCAAATTCTAAGAGCCGTCTCCTCGGTTAAAGGAAGATATCTAAATTTTCTTTCTAGACCTCAGCGGCCAATGATCTCAGAGAACTGGACAAATCATGAGCATGAGAACTGTTAGCGCCACACGATATGTCACTCCATTGCGCGAGGGGGGATCGCTTCCGGCGATCATCGAAGCTGATGATGATGGGATGTATGTGCTCAAGTTCCGCGGCGCGGGTCAGGGACCGAAAGCGCTTATCGCGGAGTTAGTGGCGGGAGAGGTCGCTCGCGCACTGGGACTTCCCGTGCCTGAGATTGTCTTTGTTGACCTTGATCCGGAGCTTGCCCGCACCGAGCCCGACCCGGAAATCCAAGACCTCATCCGGGCGAGTGCGGGTCTCAACCTAGGGCTCGACTACTTGCCCGGTTCTGTGATGTTTGACCCCGTCGCAGCGAAGCCCGATGCGGATCTCTCCTCTTCAATCGTCTGGTTCGATGCGTACGTGACGAATGTTGACCGTACGCCGCGCAACACCAACATGCTGATGTGGCATCGACAGCTCTGGCTAATCGATCATGGGGCCGCCCTATACTTCCACCACACCCGGAACTCTTATCGCGAACGTAGTCGCGACGCTTTTCCTCTGATCAAAAACCATGTCCTTCTTCAGTTCGCGAGCGCTCTCCCAGAGGTGGACTCGAAGATGACCGCGCGGGTTACGCCAAGCATCATTGAAAACATAGTAAACCTGATTCCTGATGCTTGGCTAGTTGAGAACTCGTCATTCGCTGGGCCGACTCAACACCGGAATGCGTACTTGGAATACTTGCTAAGTCGGCTAGAACCACCCCATGGTTTCCTGGAGGAAGCGGTCCGTGCGCGATCACTGTACGTATGATTACGTCATAATCCGCGTCGTTCCTAGGGTCGAGCGAGAAGAGTTCATCAACGTCGGAGTGATCGTCTCGTGTCCGACCCGAAGATTCCTTGAAGCCGGCATTGTTCTCGATGAGCAGCGACTCAAGGCGCTTGATGCTACGCTCGATATCGACTCCCTCCGGATCCACTTAGCAACAATTCCCGCTATTTGTGCTGGCGGAAAGCAAGCCGGTCCGATTGGGAAACTTTCCCAGCGGGAGCGTTTCCTCTGGCTCAGTGCTCCCCGCAGCACCATAATTCAGCTCTCGCCCGTGCATACTGGGCTATGTAAAAATCCTGCTGCCGCTCTTGAACATCTTCTTGATGTGATGGTGCGACCACTCAGCGGAGAATCGCCTGGGGCGATGGTCGAGGTAGTAGGAACGAGCAAAGTGGGGAAATAGGAAGAAGGAGGCGGTGACAAAAAATCGCTCCAGGGGAGATGCTAGGTAAGGACTGGAAAGAGACACTAAACTCAAATAGAGAGCCGCCTATGTTCAGCCTTGATAGGGAAGGTGTTAACAAAAGCATTTCTCCATTGATGTGCATCGCCTGATAGGAATTTATTTATTGCTAGATATAGTAATTGCCTAGTTGGTATATCTGGTGACTTTTCTCTACCAGTAGGAACATATTGTTACCGGTAGGAATAGAGAAAGTGGTCTATCGCTAGTTAGCTGCTCCCACTTCCTTGTGGTAATATCGCTTTTCCAGGAGCGAGTAGAAAGATGAAATCTATCAAAATCATTATTGAGAAACATGTCGATGGTTATGTGGCGTACCCGCTTGGCCTGAGAGGAGTTGTGGTTGGTGAAGGGGACACGTATGAAGAGGCGCTTGCGGATGTAAAGTCAGCCATCCGCTTTCATATTGAGACGTTCGGAACGGAAGTCTTAGAGGAAGAATCTCCCGTGTTGGAAGCCTTTATCGCCGAAGCCGGAGTGACCCCCTAGTGGCAAAATTTCCAGTCGATGCACCGAAGAGCAAGGTCGTAAAGGCGTTGGGGCTGTTGGGCTTTCGGATGGTGCGAGAGCGAGAACATATCGCTATGGCGAGAGACAATCCGGATGGGACACAAACCCCGCTTACGCTGCCCAATCACCCCTACCTCAAAAGTTCAACGTTACACACCATTTGCACGCAAGCTGGGATTCCGCGAGATGAGTTCCTGAAGGCGTACGAGCAAAGCTAAAGTGGTAGGGCCTCAAGGGAACGACACATCTAACTTGTTGCTCCACGCGCACGCCTGCCCGCTTGTGGTTTGTCCGAATCTGACACGCCACGGCTCGGGCAGGCGGCTATCTCGCCGAGATTGATCGGATGAATCTTGAGGTGAGAGAGTATCTGTCTCTGCACCCCAGCGAACTGAAAGAACAAGCTGCCTGAGCGCGAAGTGTCGAGGTTCGCTTAACTACAGCACGAAGTCCAACTGCTACCCATTTGCGGTTCCTGCTGAATGCGAAAGGACACGGTCTGGGCGGCTCGCGGTGCGTTTGCGGCGTTGGGCAGCGACCAAAGGACGATAACGACTTACAGGAGAACAAGCTATGGCGCGAAGAGTGTTTTACCGCTTCCATTCTCCGCTGCCGCTGCTGCTGAGCGTGGGGCCTAACGATGCGTATTTACAAAGTACATACGCTGTGACATGGTGGCAAGTGTGGATGTTCGCTATGAACTCAACGGGACCGCTTTCGTCTGGGACGCAGAGAAAGCCCGCATCAACATCGCGGTGCATGACGGCATTACCTTTGAGCGGGCTGCGGAGGTATTCTTTGATCCGTTCTTCCGTCTTGTTGACGCCGCTCGCAGCGATGAAGCGCGGGATGTGGTCATTGGCTTTGACGCGCTAGGTCGTGTGTTGTTCGTCGTCCACATTGAGGTCGAGGGCGAGTACATCCGCATTATTTCTGCCCGTAAAGCTACACCACAGGAGCGCAAAGAACATGATTCCTAATCGTCTCAAAGCTCGACTGAGCAAGGACCGGCCTATGACTTCGATCACCTTGCGGATTCCCGCGGATGTGGTGGCGTCGCTTAAGCTCATTGCTCCGCACAAAGGATTCTCGGGATACCAGGCCCTGCTCAAAGCTTATATTAGTGAGGGGCTACGCCGCGATGAAGCAGTACATGTCTTTGGCCCTGCTGCCCGATTGGCAGAGGCGCTAAAGAAACGGGGGGTCTCAACCAAGCTCATTGAAGAGGCAGCACGGGAGGCTTCCACCTAGTCTTCAAGTGGCTCTGGCCCAACCATCCACTGAATCACCCACGTGCGTTATCGGAGAATGTAATCGCCGTCCCTTATGTACCCTACGTGCAAGTCTTTCCCTATGCTTCCGCTATCGTCCATCAAGGAGGCGTCGGGACAACTGGGCAAGCGTTGCGCGCAGGGAAACCAATGCTGATCGTGCCGTTTGGCGGCGACCAGTATGATAACGGCGCGCGTGTGGCGCGCTTAGGGGTTGGGCATGTCATGAGGCAACATCACTATAGAGCCGAGCGCATCGCCGTTGAGCTACAACGCTTGCTAGAGAATCCCAGTTATAGAGAAAAAGCTGCATCGGTATTCGTCGAGAAACCAGTAGTGATATTGCCAAACGCTGGCGGCAGGAAGCGCCACTACGCTTCCCGAGCGGTTGTACCCCGTTTGTGGTGTTTGCTCTTGGCGCTAATGACACGACGCTTGAAGATGGACAGCTGCGTGTCGCCGAAGCACGTAGCGTTGAGAATGTCCGTGAGATGCTCCATACAGCAAAGCAGCTCTACGCTGTGCTGATGATTGGTCCACCGCCTAGCGCAGATGCAGAACAAAACTTGAGAACGAGACGCCTTTCTTCCTTGTTTGCCGAAGTGGCAAAAAGCGAAGAAGTACCATTCTTATCCGTCTTTGATCAGCTTACGGCGGATACGGGTTGGATGAGCGAGGTCCGTGCTGGCGACGGCGCCCATCCAGGCGCTACCGGATACGCCCGACTGGCGGCGCTTGTTGAAGCATGGCCAAGCTGGTGGTTTCATTAGCTCAAAGCGCCGTAGTCGGTTTTGTAGCAGAGAAACGGAGACGTACGTAATCTACCGACCATTTCCCCTCAGCATCGCATAACGTGGGACGGCACCTCTCCTCCACTTCCTTGAGAAACATGCTGCGCTCGGCCTGAGGCAGCGGCGCTACAAAACTTTGTGCAAAGGTTTCTAACCAGGCCACCAGGCTCCCCGGTAGCGGCGTGGGGCGAGGAATCAAGGCGATAGAGTTAACAACGAATCCTTGGGCTTCAAGTCTACTGCGATAGTCCTCCACAGGAGGGAAATACCAGGGACTCAACGCGTGGAAGTCGAGGCCGCGCTGATGTAACGCAGCGTCGAGAGCGCGGATCACCGTTGCGTTGTTCCCATCTCCACCGAATTCAGCGACGAAACGCCCGCCGGGTTTCAGCGCTCGCCAGACTCCAGCAATAACTGTGTCCGCCTGTTTCATCCAATGCAGCGCCGCATTAGAAAACACGGCGTCAAATTCGCCCTCGAACTGAAGCGCTTGTCCATCCATCACATAGACATCGAGACCCAAGGCTTTTGCTGCTTCTATCATGGCCGGGCTAGCGTCGACTCCTACCACCTCGCAGCCAAATTCGACGAGTTTCTTCGTCAGCGGTCCGTCGCCGCATCCCACATCCAGAATGCGCTCTCCGGCGCGCGGCGCCAGTAGCGTAACGACGGGCATGCCAAGGTCAGAAACGAAACGCGCATTTTTCGCGTACTGCTCTGGGCTCCAGTTTTGCTGTTCTGTCGCTGCCATATTTCCTCCTTTGCGTGAGAGGCCCGTTACGAGGCTTTCTGCGTCATCGCGGTTGGCCATAACCGAGCTATTTCTTCTTGCTGATCCTTTTGAGTGAAGCGTTCCCAGAGCAGGCCATTCGCGTCTTTTTCCCGGGCAAAACCAGTAGCGGTTGGATCTTCCCAACCCACATGGCGTACGGAGCCAGGGGCGTCCGTGGTTTTCCGAATCGAAAAATTGAGGGTCTCTGTCCGCCACAGCGCATACTCATCGGCTACCACCAGTGTGGGAGCAGCTCCTAAACGGCGAGAATATTCCTGCACCGTTCCCTCAATGTCACTGACCGCTACCGCGATATGAAATTTTTTATCCATGCCTGCTCCTTTCCTTTAGCAGAATCATTCGACCGTGGAGAAGATGACTGCTGCATCGCTGTCTCTTGTGCATAGTGGAACTTTGCTCGGCTGTCCAATATATTTATCTCTTACTTTTGATAGCTTTGATCATATAAATGGATATCGAGCTGCGTCATCTTCGTTATTTTTTAGTCGTTGCCGAAGAGCTGCATTTCAGTCGAGCAGCGGACCGTCTCGATATCGCTCAACCGCCGCTGAGCCAAATGATCCAACGCTTGGAGCACGAGCTTGGGGTGTCGCTGTTCCACCGCACGAAGCGACGAGTCTCTCTGACAGATGCTGGAATCGTCTTTCAAGAAGAAGCGAAACGCACCCTTGCCCAAGCCGAACGCGCGGTCTCCCGTGTACGCCGCGCTAGTAAGGGGGAATTGGGACGGTTGGTCGTGGGTTTTATCGGCTCCGCTACGTATAGTGTCTTGCCTCCCATCATTCGCCGCTTTCGGGAACAATACCCAGACGTAGACTTGAGCCTGCAGGAACTCAGCACGGTGCAGCAGGTGCGCGCTCTATGCGAAGGGCGGCTGCAAGTTGGCTTTCTTCGTCCTTTCGAGCCAGAGCCGACTCTCAAGAGTACAGTCGTCTTGCGAGAGCCTTTGTTAGTCGCATTGTCTGAGCATCACCGACTATCCCAGCAAGCGAAGATTTCCATGCGCCTGTTGGCGAATGAATCCTTTATTTTGTTTCCACGTTTGCTCGCGCCAGAATTGCACGATCAGATTATCAGCCTCTGTCGACGCGCCCGCTTTAGTCCGCGTGTAGTGCAAGAGGCCATGCAGCTTCCCACGATCGTGAGTTTGGTGGCTGCCGGAATCGGGATAGCTGTGATTCCGGCGTCACTCCAGAACCTTGGGCGCACGGGGGTGCACTACCGCGCCCTACGAGAGTCGACGCCAAAAGCCGAACTGCTTATGGCCTGGCGATCTGAGCAGCCGTCGCCAGTGCTGCAATCCTTTTTACGCGTCGTGGCAGAGCAAGAAAACGAGGACGATAAGGAGCTTGTGTCGAAGAAGAGTACAGACTCAGCTTCGGTAATAAATACGCGGGAGAGGCTGGATAATTGACCTTCTGGCTGCAAGGAAGTTATTGATACGGAATAAACCATGATCCAATCTTATTTTCACCAGCTTGAACATAAAAGCGATCTTCCCGAATTGCACGGAGCCTTTCTGAAGAAGGCGCTTCCACGTCTCCAGGCCGACGAGCGGATTGTGGCCGTTGCCGCAGGAGGTTCGTTTCTTACGGGAGGAATGGACGACTACAGTGATCTGGATCTTGTCATCGCTGTGGCCCCCTCTGCGGCGCCACAGATCATGGAGGAACGACGGCAAATTGCATCAACGCTAGGCTCACTTTTAGTGTCTTTCACCGGAGAACACGTAAGAGAACCCCGTCTCCTGATTTGCCTCTACGGTCCTCCGCTGCTGCACGTTGATCTGAAGTTTATCTCCGTGTCTGACGCTGAGCGCCGAGTAGAAGATCCAGTTATTCTGTGGGAGCGAGACGGCCGGTTGACGGCGGTCCTCAGCAGGTCTACCGCAGTGTATCCAGCCCCTGATTTACAGTGGATTGAGGACCGGTTCTGGGTATGGGTGCATTACAGCGCCGCCAAGCTTGGTCGCGGCGAGATCTTGGAGGCGCATGATTCACTCGCCGTGCTGCGCTCGCTCGCCCTTGGACCGTTGGCGTTACTGGCGCAGGGGGCTCGTCCCGCAGGCGTCAGAAAGGTAGAAACTCAGGCGCGACCCTATCTGGAAGATTTGCTTCGAACAACGGCTCCCTGTGATCGTCTGGCCTGCCTCAGGGCTTTACAAGCAGCCGTCACCTTGTATCGTAAGTTACGCGCTCAGCTCGCAACGGTCACTTTCTTAGCTCAGCCTGAAGCCGAAGCGGCGGCAATGGTCTATCTAGCCGAGATCGAAAAGAAAATCGAAGAGACAAAAGATCGGGCGCGGAGTATAGTAAAAAATAGATAAAGGAGCATCTCATGAAGCACTGGATGGATACAGTTGAAGACAAGCCGGAGAAACCTGAAAGAGCGGACAGCCTCGCAGAGCAACTTTCTTTCAAATCTCGCTTCGTTCTCGTATTCGGCGAGGTGAATCATACCACGGCTCGATCCACCTGTGAGCGACTCATTGCTCTTTCTCAGGAGTCAGAAGCTCCAATTAGCGTCCTGATTTCTTCGCCTGGAGGTCATGTGGAGTCTGGGGATGCAATCCACGATATGATCAGATTTGTACGCGCGCCAGTGACGACGATTGGGACCGGCTGGGTGGCTAGCGCTGGGACACACATTTTTCTTGCGGCGCCGAAGGATCGGAGAGTCTGCCTGCCAAACACGCGCTTTATGATTCATCAACCCGGCGGTGGAGCCGGCGGCCCCGCTACAGACATCGCCATTCAAGCAAAAGAAATCCTGCGGACACGAGAGCGTATTGCTCGCGTCATCGCGACACAAACAGATCAGCCACTGAAGAAGGTGCTCGCCGACATGGAGCGCGACTTTTGGATGAGTGCAGAAGAAGCGATTGACTACGGTATCGTGTCACGCATCATCGAGACACATGAGGAGCTGTCGTAACGCGCCTGCTTCTCGAAACGCCATGGCCTCGTTGAGGAAGCCGATAGAGAACGAGGCCACTGCTAACGCGCAAAGATACTTGACTCTTAATCACAACGAGCATAAAAGCGTCCAGAATGGTATTCAGTATTCTCTCCAGATTTTCCGTAAGCAAAGCAATTCTTATTCGTCGCCATGTGCGCGCGAGTGCTTCGCCGCGGAGTACCTGAGCGAGATACTGTAAACACAGACAACGTTCAGAGGCCGCGGGCGAAGCTTCACCCGCGGCCTTTTTGTTTCCGAAGGGGCTGCGGCAAAGGTCGCAGCCCCTTTTCTTTTGGGAGAGGAGAATTCTATGAATTGCCGATTCCGTCCAGTTTTCCTTATTGACGAATCTTTTTTATGGGAGATGCTTTATTACGCGGCGCATGTAGACGAGGAACCTGACAGTTCGATCGAAAAAGCGAAGAGCAATCCGTTCCTCACCAAATATGTTGCACGTTGGGGCCAACCGGGTGACCTTGGTGTAATTGCCTATGCAGTGGGAACCCTCCAACCACTGGGGGCCGCTTGGCTACGTGTTTTTGTCGGAGAAGAAAAAAACTGCAATGACATTGAAGACGGCACGCCAGAATTAGCTATCGCCGTTCTCCCCTCGTATACAGGACAAGGCATTGGCGCTCAGCTTCTGGAGTCTATCCTCAAGGCCGCAAGCTCGGCCTATCCAGCGGTCTATTTGAGCGTTCGTGCGACGAATCCCGCCAAGCGCTTGTACGAACGATTTGGCTTTGTGGTCATTGGTGAACTGGCGAACCGTGTAGGCGGCCGATCATTTCACATGAAAAAGGATTTTTTAGTTGCGAAACCTCTTCTGACAAGTAGTGACCAGGCTTAGAGCGCATGAGATGAGGTTTTTATGAACTCTGGAATCATATTAGTAGCGTCTCTTTTCATTTATCCTGGGCAAGAGGTTGAGTTTCGACAGTTTGAGACACAGGCTGCGCGCATCATGAAAAAATATGGGGGACATATTGAACATGTGATCCGTCCCACCGCTTCCGTTCCCTCAGGGCCGCCTCCACACGAGATCCATATTGTGTCATTTCCTAGTATGGAACAATTCGAGGCCTACCGAGAAGATGCTGAACTCGCCAAATTAGCGCCTCTGCGTCAGTCGGCCATTGCCCGTACAGAGATCGTTATCGGAGAGGAAGGGGAACCATATCTTTAGAGAGACGCTTGCCGATTTGCATCTTCGAAAAAAATACCAAAATTATTGTGAGCAAGAACTGTCGATTTCAGGCCCTCCCGTTCGACTGATATCTGAAAATCTATTACGGAGGTCGCATTATGCAGTACATGCTATTGATCTACGAACGGGAGTCGGACCGGAGCGGCTGGAGTGACACCGAGCGCAAAGCTTTTTTCCAAGAGTATATGACCTTTACGCAAGACATCAGCAAAGGCGGCTACCTGCGTGCTGGTGATGCGCTTCAACCGATTGCGACGGCAACCACTATTCGCGTACGGGATGGGAAAACCGTCACGACCGACGGTCCCTTTGCTGAAACCCGAGAACAGCTGGGCGGCTATTATCTCGTAGAGGCGAAAGACCTCGACGAGGCTATTACGATTGCCGCTCGTATTCCGTCAGCGCGGTGCGGGTCCATCGAGATCCGCCCCGTGCAGGTGTACAAGTAATCGACACGCTGGTCTCAACTATCCGGTGTGGTACGCTATCGTCCCACCGGATGGTGATATGAATATCGAGCGTCTGTATCGAGAAGAGTCCGGACGAATCCTGGCCACGTTGATTCGTCTCCTTGGCGACTTCGATCTCGCCGAAGAAGTCGTGCAAGAGGCGTTCATGGCGGCG
>CAZUFQ010000002.1:0-12376 GCA_964618735.1 uncultured Enterobacteriaceae bacterium | reverse complement strand
TGTGGACTGACGACCGAAGAGATTGCCCGGGCGTTTCTCGTGTCAGCGCCAACGATGGCCCAGCGGTTAGTGCGCGCCAAACAGAAAATCCATGCTGCGGGAATTCCCTATCAGATTCCGTCCACTGAGGTGCTGCCCGAACGCTTAGCTGGCGTGATGCGGACAGTCTATCTTGTGTTCAATGAAGGCTATGCTGCGACCGCAGGGGACGCCCTCATCCGGCGTGAATTGTGTGCTGAGGCCATTCGTTTAGGGCGTCTCCTGTACGCCTTGCTGCCCGCCTATGCTGAGTTGGGTTCGTTGCTGGCGTTAACGCTGCTCCATGATTCTCGACGGAACGCGCGGATGAGTCCAGAAGGTGAGATTATTCTGCTGGAAGAACAAGATCGCACCCTGTGGGACCACGCGCAGATTCGGGAAGGTGTTGCGTTGGCCGAGCAGGCGCTGCGTGTTAGAGGACCCAGTGAATATACTCTACAAGCGGCGATTGCGGCCCTGCATGCGCGAGCCGCGCGCCCCGAAGAGACGGATTGGCGTCAGATCGCTGACCTCTACGAGGTGTTGCTGCAGCTGTCGCCTTCTCCTGTTATTGAATTGAACCGGGCTGTGGCCGTTGCTATGGCTGATAGTCTTGAAAGCGGTCTCCGCCTTATCGACGGACTCAAAGAGCGCGGAGAATTACGCAGCTATCATTTGTTGCCGGCAGCTCGGGCGGATCTCTTACGGCGCATGGGGCGCTGGACAGAGGCTACCGAGGAGTATCAACAGGCGCTACGGCTTGTGACGAATGACGCGGAGCGACGGTTTCTTGCCCGGCGGCTCGCAGAAATAAAAGGAAACAATAGCAACCATGCCCCTGCCGCTTAAATATAATTTGCGAAACCTCACTGTACGTAAACTGACGACCCTCGCGACGGCCGGCGGGATTGCACTCGTTGTCGTTGTAACCATCCTGTTACTTTCTCTTGTCGTCGGCTTGCAGAAAATGTTGGCGGCGACAGGAAGTGAACAAAATCTTGTAGTCGTACGAAAGGGCGCCACGAATGATGGTTCAAGCAGCGTAACGCGTGATGCGGTACAGTCGCTGCGCTATCTGTCGGGCATTGCCCGAACGCCAGCAGGCGAACCGTTCGTTTCTCCTGAATTGATCATCCAACCGTTTGCCCAGCCCAAAAGAGGGGGACGGGAAAACCTTTTGGTGCGCGGCGTGAGCCCTATGGCGTTTCAGGTGCATCGTCAGGTGCGTATCGCTGAGGGGCGCGTATTCCAGCCCTCGCTTGGAGAAGCCATTGTTGGCGTAGCGGCTTCGCATCGTTACCAGGGCGCTGGTCTTGGAGAATTGCTCCAGTTTGGACGGCGGACCTGGAAAGTCGTGGGGATTTTCACGGCGGACAGTTCTGCCTTCGAGTCAGAAGTTTGGGTTGATGTTGACGATCTGTTTACTGACGCTAATCGTTCGACCTATTCCGGAGTGCGCCTCACTGTAGCCCCAGGCGCCGACAAGGACACGTTGATCCGTCGGATTGCGGATGATCCGAGCATCTCTCTCGAAGCAAAGCCCGAGGTCGACTACTATTCAGAACAAGCCGAAGGCGCAAACACCTTGTATGTGTTGACATCCGTGCTGGCCCTCATTATGGGTACGGGGGCCGTGTTTGGGGCTATGAATACGATGTTTGCCGCAGTCGCTCATCGCACAGCGGAGATCGGTACGTTACGAGCGTTGGGTTTCAGCCGCACTACGATCCTTTCCTCCTTCGTCACCGAGTCCGTTTGTCTCGCTATTCTTGGCTACTTTGTTGGCGTCGCCCTGGGCGCCGGCATTATCTTTCTGGTCAATACTCTTGTCAACGGTGTTGCATTTAATCTCGCTTCTTTTTCGACAGCAGTTGTCACATTGCGCGTTTCACCGATGATTCTACTAGTGGCATTCTTGCTGGCGCTGCTTATGGGGCTGTTCGGGGGATTCTTGCCGGCGCGACGAGCCTCACATTTGCGAGTGACGGAAGCATTACGGCGGGCGTAAAGAGGCCACACAGCTCGCACGGTGGCTAGGATTTGTAGGGGGGCGCCGGGTGTGCGCCCGGCGCTAGTGGACCGACACGCGGGTCGGCCCCTACCTCGATACCCAACAACATGGTGCGGAATTTCTCCTCTTTGCCAAACGACCAAGCACAAACAGAACTCGCTGTTATACGTTGCGCGTCACGCCGCTTTCCCATTCCATGAAACGATCAAGATCAGTTTTCACTTTGCGCTGTACGGCGCGCACGATCAGCGCGTCATCAAGATAGCCAATTCCGTCAACAAAGTCCGGGATCAGATCCAGCGGCGAGACGAAGTAAGCGATGGCGACGATGACAGAGAGCAAATTTTCAGGGGGAATCTCTTGATAGCGTTTCGTTGCATACGCTTTGAGCAAGCGTAACATCGCCAAGAGATACACCCAGTTTTCTTTGAATACTTCTTTATCAAGTGTAGATACTTTCTCCGTTGCTTCGCTCACGAGCCCTCGTAGCATCTTGCGATCCTTCGCATACACTTCGGCTCGTTCGTGGCTTTCACTTACCACCGCCGCGATCGACGAACGGGGAGACGTGAGTGAGATAGGCGCCGCGGTTTTTTTCGTTGATCGCTGAGATTTTACTTTTGTTGTCGTTTTTGCCATAGGTTTTTACAGAGCTGCTAGTAGAGGGACAATGTTTACTTCGCCATCAGTTGACGAGCATATTCTCTCGCTGCTTGAAAAGCAAAAGGTTCCTCTTTGAGCGTGAAAGGATTCCACATTCGGCGCGGCGCGGCGGGGAGGTCGCCTCCGTAAACATGAATCGCGTACGACGTCTGCTCCAACGGGTTGGCAATCGCGTGAATCGCATCGACTCCGAGTACAAGGACATCGGCTGGTTTCAAATCTTTGCCGCCGGCCGCTTCTAAGGCGTCACCACTACGCCGGTAGAAGACGTTGTTCTCTTGTCCTTCGTACACGCCAATCACCGCCCACATAAGATGGTTATGCGGCGGACTTTTGAACCCGGCGGGTACAGTAGCTTTGAGGACGGTAAGGTCTGCAGAACGGTAGATCAGTAAATCACCCATCGAGCCCCCACCGACGTTGTTGGCGCCGCCAATTCCAGCGAGCGCTTGGCGAATGCTTTCGGGATCACGTAATGCTTCTTCAAGGAGTTCCTTCACGATGCTGGGCGGCTGCCCCTGACACGACTGCACAAACTGGTCGACGTTAAACATATTGTTTCCCTCCGGGTTTCTTTGGAAGTGGTACCTTCCTGAAGTTCCACTTGTCAAGCGCACAGAACGCTGGAGGATGAAGGAGAAACGGGGACTTTTGCATTTTGCGGAACTGCCGTCCGCCTCATCATGCAATTTGCAAGCATGTGTGCTCCTGATTCTTCAATAATCCTTATATTAACGCGACCATGTGGCAGTGACTCTGCAGCATGGTGTTGCGCATCAAGAGATCTCTGAATCCTCATAAAGGAGAATGATTGTGTTTGATGTCTTATTTGTGTCGGTGACGGTGATTTTTTCTCGCCTCGTGCGCCTACGTGCACAGCTGCGATGGTTTATAGGAGTGACTTTATGAACCTGGAATACATACTTGGCGGTGTCCTGTCAGTTTTGCTGATGGGCTATGTAGTCTATGCACTCCTGTGGCCAGAGCGGTTCTAGAGGCTATCAGCTTGCCCAGCGGGGCGTTGTTTCTTTTTGATTTGGGCTACTTTAAGATAAACACCTTAGCCCAGATTGCGCAGGCGGAGGCCTATTTTCTGACGCGTTAGCATCAAGCCGCGCTCTTCGAAGCAGTAGCTGGGCGGTTACGCCCTCTAGAGTTGGCGGCATGATTACGAACCGAACCGCGCCCCTCCTGAAACGATCTCCCACCCTGGGAGCCCAAGAGCGAGTGGCGGTACGCCTCATTGCTGCCCGCAGGCCCGAGACCGTGGTAAACGAACGGCGGCGTAAAGCCCGCCGGGCAACGCGCAAGCGCGGCTACACGCCCTCCCAGGCCCATCTGGCCCTGCTGGCTTGGAACCTGTTCCTCACCAATGTCCCGACGACGGTGTGGACCCCTGCGACTGTCTGCCGAGCCTATTCTTTACGCTGGCAAGCGGAACTCGTGTTCCGTTCCTGGAAAAGTGATCTGCACCTCACCACGCTTCTCACCAAAACGGCCGACTGCTGCTGCATGGAAGAGAGCGATCGGGTGGCGGCCGGCGGGAAAAAGCAAGAGGAAAAGTTGCGTGCACGCATCCTCGGCAAGCCAGTCCACGCCGAGACTCGCTATGGTGACCCCGATCTGCGTTACCGCGAGATACTCGCTCACATAATCAACAATGAGAATCGCGTCCTTGGCTGCCTCTACGCCTTGACCGGCTAGCTCCTCCAGGCGAGTCCGGCGTACGCGAACAATAGCGAACTCCACAGCGACGAACACTCCGTTGACAAGCACCAACGCGAGGGCGGCGAGGATCAAGAGAAGAGGCTTCAAGGCGACGTCGAGCATCTCGGTCTCCTGTTGAACAGTGACACATTCCGCCCATGGTGAACCCGCACCACTCATGAAGGTGGCGTTGCTGCTACCGCACTTTCTAAGGTTTTTTGCACAGCCTCCATTTCAACGCCGAAGGTTTGCCAGTCCCCTTTCCGTAGCGCAGCCAGTGCTTGATGGTAGTGTTGTAATGCCACAGCGGCGGTTTCGCTGGACGGCAGCTCAGCCGCTTGCGGCCGAGCCGGCTGGGGCTTGGCCGCCATAGGAACGGATGGCTGCCCCAGTTCCTTCATGACGAGCGCGGCTAGCAAAGAATCGATGCTTTGACTCATCACCACCCGATCGCCAGATGAAGCGATCAGCCGCTTCAATTCCGGTAATTCCCGCGTTTCGGCGCTGAGATAGAGCGGTTCCACATACAACACCGTATCCCCGATCGGAATCACCAGCAGGTTCCCACGAATCACGCGAGACCCCATTTGATTCCACAGGGAGAGCTGCTGGGAAATCGTCGTATCTTGATCAATCCGCGCTTCGACCTGTGCCGGTCCGTAGACGAGTTTCTCCTTGGGGAAGGCAAACTCCAGGACCTCTCCGTAATGAGCGCCATCACAGCGGGCGGCCACCCAGGCGATCATGTTGTCACGATTCCGCGGCGCCATCGGCAGCATCAAAATAAACTCTTCCCTCGCCTCGCCCGGTAGGCGCATGATGGTGTAGTAGGGCTGCATAGTCACCTGTTTCCCGCCTTGCAGGGTTTCCTGCGGAAAGCTCCACAGATCTTCTTTGTTGTAAAACACCTCTGGGTCGATCATGTGGTAGGTCCCGTACATGTGCGCCTGCAGGGAAAAGAGATCCGCTGGGTAGCGGATATGCGCCCGCAACGACGCCGGCATCTGCTCAAGCGACTGAAACAGGGAAGGAAACATCTGTTGATAGGTGCGTACAATCGGGTCGTGCGGATCGGCAATATAGAAGACTGGGGCTCCATCGTAGGCATCGACCGTTACTTTCACCGCGTTGCGGATATAGTTAACGTCGCCTGGCTGGATCCTTTGTGAGTACGGGAGCATATTGCTTACGGTGTACGCATCTTGCACCCAGATCAGTCGCCCGTCACTAATGGTCAGATACGGATCGTGATCAAGCCGAAGAAACGGGGCAATGCGACTAATGCGTTGCTGGATGAGGCGACGAAACAACAGCCGGCTCGCAGCCGTGACATTGCTACTAATCAATAACTTCACGTCGCTGAAGTACCAAGCAAACAACGCCCGCCGCCAGATGCTGCCCAACGATACACCATCCCGGCCTTGGTAGGTGGTGTACATGTTCTCTTGCCCCTTGGGGTAATCGAACTCCGTGGCGCCGCCCTGCACCACTACATACGTGTCCGTCTGCTCACCGAAGTACAGTTCGGGACGGTCAATGCGCAGCTCCATGGGCGCGGCGGGCGGAATATCCTTGATGTAGAAGAGGGGCAACCCTTCTTCATCGAAGCGATTCACCGGACTCATCGCCAGTCCATAGCCGTGCGTGAACTTAAAATGCTGATTGATCCACGTTTGGGCTTCTGAGGGAAGCCGGGATTGGTTGACTTCACGGCCCGATAACAGGACCTGCTGATAGGTCCCGTTGAACGTGTAGCGATCGATATCGATATCATGGAAATCGTAGTACAAGCGAATCTCTTGTAATTGCCGGTATGTCTCGAGCAGGGGACGTGGGTCCCACCAGCGGATGTTCTGAATCGTGGTGCTGTTTGCTGCCACGACCTCTGGCGTCAACGCGCCAGCGGCCGGAAATGGGAGGCGACTAATCTGATCAAGCCCAAACCCATACCGGGTATTGGCAATGGTATGAGCGATATACGGCGACTCGAGCCGCAATTCGTCGGGTTTGACGCGGTAACTGTGAAAGAGGCTTGGGACAATCCCGCCTCCTAATGCCACGCCAAATACCAGGACTACCGCCGCCACCGGCACACGGATACTCAGGAAGACGAGGTTGGCTGCGCACAGCGCCGTGGCGATCAGGGAGAGACCGGCGAGACCCAGGAGGAGCGGTAAGCGCACCTGCACGTCGGTATAGGCAGCGCCGAAGACGATCTCGTTGTTGCTGAAGAGGAGCGCGTACTGTTGCAGCAGATAATCGCCTGCCTTTACGAGAAAGAAGAGAGCGAACAGGGCAGAAAGATGTCGAATGACAGGAGCCCCGAGCTGCGGAAACCCAGGCTCGAAATTGATGGCGCCGCGGCCCCAATACACAGCCGTGGCGCTCAAGACGGCAAGTATGAGGATCAGCAGCGCCCAATCCCGCACCACGCCGTACAACGGGAGCGAGAAGAGATAGAACCCGAGATCGCGCCCCAACACTGGAGCGACACGCTCAAACGGCACGGCGTAGCGCCATTTGAGAAACAATTCCCAGTGACTGGCCTGCACGAGGCCGAGCACGAGGCCGAGCACGGTGGCAAACACCAGCACGATCGCCCGCCAGGGAAAAGTCTCAAAAGAGAGAGTAATCACTTCAGGCAGCCCTTCACCATCACGAGGATGTGTGACGAGGCGGAGGTGTCGTGCTCGCAGCGCCGGAGTATGTGTGGCGAGCAGTCCGTTGACCGCCAGCACGATCCCTGAGACGCTCGCCGCGACTCCGAACGCGGTCACCTTCGCTTTCCACACGGTGACAAAGACAGGACCGAAGCCAAGACTATCGAACCACAACCAATCGACAAGAAAGCCACTCAACACAGCGGCAGCAGCAATCACTGCGATGAGGAACATGAAGAGCACAAGAATAGTGGACTGTCTCATTGTAAGGCCACGACTCGTGCCAACAAGGAGTCATTCTCCGAGCCAGGCCTCGGCGTGCCTCTATCAACAAGAGTAGAAATCATAACGGTCAAGTCATAAACTTTTTGTGCTGGTCGCGAAAGACCCACCACAAAGTAAGCAAAACGCCTATCTGCACCCACAGGCTCACCCGCCGGGGCATGGCGCTCTTAGAGCCAGACCGTGCGGGCAGTTCGCTCCATGGAGCCTCTGTCCATAAAATCCATAAGATCCCCTCGTCCTGTGGGCAATTGGGCAGACAATCTTTCCTGAACAAGCCAATGGGAGCCTGCTGCGTGGTCCAGACGGAACGATCATAGGCTCGCGGCTCATTGCACAGCCATTCACCAAGGATGAATACTTACAACCCAGACCTTCCGCTGCGTCGTACGACGGATCTGCTTCCGCTTCATCGATGCTCGCCCCGTCGAACTACCTGTTGCGTGCGCGCGTCGCCAGCGTCCTCGGCCCGATCGTGAAATACCGTAGTGGGCCAAAGGCCGGACAACCTGTAGCCCCTGACATCGAAGCCTGGTTCCAACAGGATCACTTCCAGGACAAGCCTCATATTGTGGCCCAGTGGGCCGATGCACATCCCAGCCTCGCGCAAGCATGGGTAAAGGCGGACCCGTCGCATGCGGCATACGTCGATGCCTGGACCAAGGAGCATGCGGCAGAGGTAGCTCAGTGGATCAAGGACAACCCCGACGCGCCGCAACCCATCGCGATAGATCTTGCTGTGATCTTTTTCGACAGCTTTTCGCAGGAACATCCAGGACAATTCCCGTCCGCCGTGTCACATGAAGCCGATGGCAAGACAGAGACCACGATTGAGCCCGTGAAGGACGGGACGGACATCCAGTCAACCTTCTTTGACATGTGGCGCACGGAGCACGCCACCGCCGATCTGGTAGACGTGGCTGGTGATCTGGTGACCACCTCGGGCTCTGGCTTGGACCCTCACATCACGTTGGAGAACGCGCTCTTCCAGCTGGACCGTGTAGCGACACAGTGGGCGAAAACGACCAATCGAGAACCGGCTGTGGTGCGTCGGGAGATTGAGGCATTGCTCCAACAACAGGCCACGGCGCCCTTTGGGGGATTAGTGGGTGTCAAGCTGATCAACGTGCTGGAGACCAATCTGGCCTTGCAGCGACAGTATGGCGCGCAGCCAGGCCCCCATACCTAAATTTAACCACAACCAATCAACGAAAACGACATTCAATAGGACTCCCTCGCCGCGTGTGTTCCATCTCCTCAGTTATGCTTGAGCCTCCCTAAACGGGTGAGTGCATCACGCGCAGGCTGGAACGTATACTTGGCATCAAGGGCCATATAGTAGTAATGAACTGCTTGCCGTCTGTCTTCTTCCTGCTCGCAGAGCACACCGAGCCAGTAGGGTGGTTCTGGCCGTGTGAGATCACGCAGCAAGGCGGTTTTGAGATACACCCGCGCCTCCAGGTGAGCACCCCGCTCCCGCGCCAGGGAAGCCAAACGGAGAAAATCCTCGATCGAGCCGCGCGGCTGCAAACGCTGGCGTAGCAAGACCTCATCCACGAGTAACCGAAGAGCCTTTGGGTCGAAAGGTTTTTCGAGGAAATCGACTGCGCCGAGCTTCATGGCGTCCACGGCGCGCGCCACCGAGCCATAGGCCGTCAGGATCACCACCGCAGTCTCGGGGCGGATCTCGTGCAAGAGACGAAGAAGTTCGAGACCATTCATCTTGGGCATTTGCAGATCCACTAAGCCGACGTTGTACGGGTGGGCCTGACACATGACTAGGGCCGTCTCACCGTCACTTGCCACGTCGGCTTGATAGCCCGCCGCCTCCAAGAGCAACTGCACGTTTCGACGAATATGTCCTTCGTCATCGACAATGAGGATGGGAGCATGAAGTGGTGACATGGGAAGGCTCCTGTCTTGGGTCTGCGGCCGCCCTGCTAGAGGCGGACCCAGACTCCCATGAGAACATTGCAAAATAGACTCCAGCGACTTCAACGCGCCTCCCTTCCCGACATCGGTGACCCGCAAGCGTATCCCCATAGGCAAATCCTTGGGGGATAGAAACGTAAGCCCAATTGTGAGCCCCGTACCCCGGAGCCCTCGCGATTCGCTTTCTCCGGTCCTCCCCCAGCGATGGGCCTGGGTCCAGACTTAGCACACGCCGGTCCGTACGTGGAGGACGGTTTCCAGCGGAAGGATAGAGATTTCCCCAGCGCCAAGATGCCCGGTCCGAAGCGCACTGATGATCGTATCCGTTACCTCTCTGACGTCCTCATCTTCAGCAACGACCTCGATCTTGATCTCGGGTAGGAGGTCTACCACGTACTCACTCCCGCGGTACTGCCTCACGTGATCGGGCTGGTGACCACAGTCTCTGACCTCGGAGAAGGTCATGCCCTTAACCCCAGCCTTCGCCAAAGCGGTTTTGACCTCGTCAATCTTGGATGGTGCAATGAGCGCTTCAATTTTTTTCATGGTGTTCTCCTTCTGGATCCAACTGCTCCGCAGAGGAGCAGGCCGCCTACCTGCTAGATTGCAGGAGCCGTGCCACACCATGGTCTGCAGCAGCATCGAAGTCCAAGCGCGCCAGGCTGTGGGACTGCAGAGTGCCTCTACATTCCGAGCAGGCCGTCATGTTCCCTCCGCGCGAGAAGGACTTAGAGTGGAGTGTGGATGTAGAGGAGGAGCCAGCCGACTGATCCAGCCTCCCTCTGGATCGTGGACTAGATATCCCTTAGTGAGCAGAGTAGCCCGTGTGGTCGTGCAAAACGCGCGAACCGCCTCCGCGGCATGCCGCACTCTGCACGATCCCCGTTGAGAGCGAGCTGTTCGGTCATGTGAAGGGAGCCCTGATGGGGGCCTGGAAGGATAAACCCGGGCGCTTGGAGGCGGCGCAAGGAGGCACAGTCTTCCTCGATGAGGTTGGCGAACTCCCGATCGCCCTGCAGGGGAGACTTTTGCGCTTCCTGACGGAGCAACGGTTTGAACGTGTCGGGTCGGAGGAGACCGTCGAGGTGAATGCGCGAGTGATTACGGCGACAAATCGGGACCTTGAGGCGGAGGTGCGGGCCGGTCGGTTCCGTGAAGATCTCTTCTTCCGTCTCAACGTGATTGCGATCACCCTTCCCTCACTGCGTGAACGCAAAGAGGATCTGAACGCACTGATGGACCACCCGCTTGCGAGTCTCGCCCTACGGTACCGGCGTAGCGCGCTGTCTCTAACGCCCGAAGCCCGTAAGGTTCTCGCCTCCTATCGCTGGCCAGGGAACGTACGTGAACTCGCGAATACGCTGGAGCACGCCACTGTGCTTGCACGTGGCGAAACGATCACGATCGAAGACCTTCCCGATCGCTTCCTGGCGCCTGTATCGTCGAGCCTGCCTCCTTCCTCTATAGCGTCGCTCTCGCTGGAAGAGTCAGAGCGGCAGTACATCCAGCAGGTTCTTGTGGATGTAACCACGCTGGAAGAGACGGCCGCACGCCTGGACATTAACTCGGCCACACTGTGGCGGAAGCGTAAACGGTATGGGCTGGAGTAACCGAACTACACTCGCACACTACTAAACCGAGATGCAAGAGGTTGGCACACTCCGCCCGGACATGAAATGTCCGGGCTACGAAGCAACGCTGGCTCAAGCCAGCTTGTAAGCCCCATTGATGGGGCGCTGCGCGGTAGCCCGGCGCTTGATCGCCGGGTGGACGAGGAGACCCCATTGATCCCGAGTGTACGAATCTCATGAGTTTCGATTTAGAGGGGGACGCGTCCTGCATGTTCACCCCGTATCCAGGCTTTCGTATCGTTGCCCTCATCCGTCCTCATTATCTTATCACGTCGCCCTCTCGGTCGTGCTCTTGCATTTTGCTATGTAGGTAGCCCCTCCATCGTGTACTTTGCAACATGCCCTGCTCATTCGCTCTCTCTATATTGAAGTTTTTCACCGCTTCTTGATTCTTTGACTTGGCACGTCTCTTGCCCATATGAAATATGAGAAGAAGACCACTACAGGAGGAGAAGCGATGTTAGACATCGTGTTTATTGGAGTGACGCTCGCGTTTTTTGCCATCGCCTGCGCCTACGTGCGCGGGTGCGATCAACTCTAGGGAGCACAACGTATGGATATGGAATACGCACTGGGCGGCATCTTGTCAGTGCTGTTGATGGGCTATTTAATCTACGCCCTCCTGTGGCCAGAGCGATTTTAGCAGGGCCAGTGCAGGCAAACGGATAGCTCCTACTTAAGAAATAAAAGCATGGCCCTTCTCACATAGATGAGAAGCTTTAGGGGGCAATGATGTCGGCAAATGGTTGGCTGCAGATTTTTATCTTTTCGCTAGTAATCCTGGCGGTGACCAAACCGCTGGGCATCTATATGTTTCATGTCTTTGAGGGAGACCAGAAACCCCTGCCCCGTTTTTTTGGTCCGATTGAACGCGGATTGTATCGGCTCTGTGGGGTCAATCTCAAAGAACAGCAGCAATGGACAGAGTATACTATTGCGCTCCTCCTCTTTAGCGCTATCACGCTGTTAGTGACATACGCCATTGAGCGACTCCAGCACGTGCTGCCGCTTAATCCACAACAATTTGATCCCGTCCCGGCCGATTTGGCGTTCAATACCGCAGCGAGTTTCACCACCAACACCAACTGGCAAGCGTACAGTGGTGAGTCCACCATGAGCTATCTCACCCAAATGGCGGGGCTCGCCTGGCATAACTTCATCTCCGCCGCCGCTGGTATTGCTGTCGCCATTGCCCTAGCGCGCGGGCTGACGTACCGCTTGCAGCCGGGGGACCCCAAAACCATCGGCAATTTCTGGGTGGATCTCATCCGCTGCACGGTGTATATCTTGCTGCCGATCTGCATTCCCGTCGCCTTGCTCTTGGTGTCTCAGGGCGTGATCAAGAACTTTGCTCCCTATGTCGATCTCACAAGCCTCGACGGCGCCAAGCAAACCCTGGCCATGGCTCCGACAGCCTCCCCGGCAGTGATTACGCAAATGGGAACCAACGGATGGCGCCTTGTTACCCCCAA
>CAZUFQ010000001.1:7458-33303 GCA_964618735.1 uncultured Enterobacteriaceae bacterium | reverse complement strand
CGCCAAAAATTGAAAAATAGGAATGTTGTTGACATCAAACTCAGCGCCCAGGCTGGCTTCTGTGTTCTCCTCGTCATTGACCGCTGACGATTTCACGGTGTAGCGGTAAGGGATTGTCTTCAAGCCGGCAAATTTTTCTCCAGCGGGAATGGTGGCGTAACAATCGGACCCTGCGTTTGAGGTGCAAGGATCATATCCCGGTACTGGAGAGAGTTGATAATAGACGGTGCGGTTACCGACGGTGACGGTTTTTTCCTGGTAATCTCCGGAAGACGGCGTCCCATAGTTTTTAAAGATATTGCCGAATTCCGCCATCCCCACATTGAGACCGGCCTCGGAAGCATAAAATCCCTCACGATTACGGGATGCTCCTCCAGACAAGGCTGCGTCTGCCCGCACCAGCATGGCATACACGGCGGCAAGCGCGCTTAGGAGTCCCATCAAGACGAGCGATATGATGAACACGATCCCCCGTTCATTATTCACTATCGAGAGTGTCCTTCGTTGCATACCGTCTCCTTACAGCAAGTTCCGAGGTTTGATGTTTATTGATCCACTTTCCGTTGACACACTCCCGTCTTTATTTGTCCTCCGGGCTGCGACTTGCGCCGTAATCGTGAGTTCTCTGACACGGAGCCATGTGGAGTCATCTGCAGGGATGTTTTGGGGCGTCGACTCTAAGGAGTCCGGTGTTATGGTGGACTCCAACCAGTACTGAACATTAAATTGATTTACTCCATCAACAAGAGGATATGAAGACCCGCCGTCCATTTGCACGGTCAAGACCTGACGGCCGTTTATCGTCTCAATTTGATACACACGTTCATCAATAGCATAAACGCCCGTTCCCGCGGGAAAGTCGCCGGCTTCGCTGAGCGTCACGCTGGATGAAGTGTTAGACAGGACTCGATAGAAATCACCGGTGGCGCCATTCGGCGTCACATACACCAAGTCTGCGTTTTCGAACTGGGAGCCATCGCCAGCACTGAACGGAAGAGTGGCTGAGTTTACCACACTAGCGCTCGTCCCGGCCTTGATGCAGCGGAGTGTGGTTTCGTTAGTCCGTCCGATCCGCAACGTCACACTATCAAGATCCCCATTATTCTCCCCATCGAGCGCGATAAATTGCCCCTGATGCGGCAAACAAGCCCCGGCCTGACGCAATTCCTGCGAAAGAATATCAAACAGTGCGCGTAACCCTTGTTGCGTTTCTGTCTGAAGACTCATGTCGTAACGAGTGGCGACATTCGCACGAAAAAATCCAGTCATAAGCGTCATCATGACGCCTGAAATGAACATCGTCACTAACAGTTCGATGAGAGAGAAGCCGACTTGGCAGTTACGCTGTGATTTTAGAGTAGATAGTTTTGAGCACATAATTTTTTGAGTTTCCTTTTTCAAGCCAAGTCACCGTCACCACGATCGTTTTCATTTCCTCTCCTGGCGCATCTTCAGTCACCGCCCATTGCACGGCAAAGTTCATCTTGTTTCGGGAACAACTTTGTCCGGAAGTAGAAACAATACTCTCGTAGGTTTGTGTTCGGATATCTTCCAACGCCGCCTGCGCACAGGTAATAGCTTGCGACATATAATTGTTCTGAGACACGATAGAAGTCGAATGCATTATCAGAGAAGAGACCGCCGCAGCGGATATCAAAAACACGACCATCGCCACTAACACTTCAACAAGAGAAAATCCGGATGCTCCAGGTCGCATGTTATATCTCCTCAACTTGTCCCGACGGCCACACTTCGATCGTTTGTGTTTCATCACTTTTCTGGGCGTCGGAACAATGGATCGTCACAATCTCCGCAGGGGAACCGTCTTCTTGGTCAGCCAAAAGACCGCGAGTGGTAAACTCGATAGCCTTGCTTGATTCATGCGCAAAGGAGAGCGAAATCCCCTTGGGAAGCGGCACGGTCTGAGTAGGGTATCGCCCGTCCGGCTGCCAGACGCCATCGCCATCATCGTCCTGTAAGCACTGCACCGAATAAGAAGACGGGGTCAAGGACACACGATAATGCGCCCCGCGACTTACCGCGTTCGCCCGCGCCATGCGGAGATCAGCGAGGAGAGTCTGCACTGCCACAGGGAGATTGAGCATGCTCTTGTTGAGTTTCGGAATTGCTAGTGCAGTCATCAGAGCAACTATGCCCATGGTCACAAGCAGTTCGATCATGCTCATGCCGCGTTGGGAACCGCGAAGGAAAGAAAAACGATAAAGGGGCGAAACAATTATCATAGTCAGCACCTCACTGGGCAGGGATGGATAGGACCCCAGAGACGAAGAGGAGCTGAGAGCCCGGCAACCCTGCCGCCATATCCAACATTGATGTTGGATGTAGGCCAGTGGCTTTGCGTCCCGTCTTTTCAAACGGTTTGCCTTGATCAGGAGCGAGTAGCTTCTGTCATGCGTAACTGAGTTATCTCATGAGGCTTCTCATAGAGCCGCTCCATCCGCACTTGTGGACTACTCAACTGTTTGGGTGTATCGGCACGAGTACAAAGAACTTTAAGGTAAAATTTCGAGACAAAGGAATATTTCTTTTCCCTTGCCCACAGGGGGGTCAAGAAGAGATAAGCGTCAGTCCATAGCATTCGTGTTGGTGCTCCGGGTAACCCCAAAGCGCACTAAGAAGCAAGGGAAATTAGAGAGCCCGGCTATGCCAGTGTCACGCCGCCATCGACAACCAAATTATGACCAGTGATAAAATCGGAAGCAGACGACGCTAAAAATAGAGCCGGTCCCACTAAGTCGTGGGCTTCCCCCAAGCGTCGGAGCGGCGTCTGTCGCAGCATTTCTTGCTCAACCTCAGGCCGTTGCAGATGTGCAGCCGTCATGTTGGTGCGTATATAGCCAGGACTAAAACAGTTGACGTAGATTTTATGCTTTGCCCAGCGATACGCGAGTACGCGGGTGAGCTGAATAACACCGGCTTTGGCGGTTGAGTAGGTCAAGCCAGAGTTCACGACCAAGCCGGAAATCGACGCCGTGTTGACAATCTTCCCGCCGCCATGCGCAATCATGTAACGTCCAGCCGCTTGACAACACAAGAACACGCCGGTGAGATCAACGTCGAGTTCCGTCTGCCAGTCTTGTTCACTTAAGTCTTCAGGTTTGATGATTTTCAGCATACCCGCATTATTGAATGCGAAGTCGAGCCCACCCAGTTGTGTAGTTGTGAAACGCACCAGCTCTTCGACGTCAGCTTTTTTTGCAACATCTGTCCGCAACGCCACGACATGTCCACCAGCCTCTTGAATCTCTGTTGCTGTCTCCTCAGCCGTTGAGAGATTGATGTCGCTCACCACAACCGCAGCCCCAGCTTCGGCCAGACCCAGGGCAATCGCGCGCCCCAAACCAGAGCCGGCGCCAGTGACATAACCGCGTTTACCGGAAAGATCGAAAAGTATATGTCCCGCCATAGTGTTTCCTTTCTTTACCGGGTTTTCTGCTAGCACGGATTGCAAAAACATGCTATCCGCTGCCATCCATTGCTCGTGTGTGTTTCGTAAGAATAAGAGAAGAAAGCGCGAGAGTTAGGGAAGCGAGTCCGCTGTGTTAGTGCTCCACCAACAATCATATCGTCATTGGGTCAGCCTTGGGATTCTGAGCGCCTTTCTCGGCTTTTTACTGCAGCCACAGGTGGGCGCACTCTATCATGTACACACCGGCGGGGACCACGCGCATATTCATACTTCCTTGCTCGTGTCGCCGGTCCCGCCTCACTACCACCATCATAATACGCACTCTCATCTCAAGCACGCTGGAGGAGCTCTACCTATCCGCCACGCTCCTTCTCATTCTGCAATGGAACGTAAAACGCCGGCTATCCGCCATGCCCATACCCGGCACAATGGCCATTGGCACGCTTCGGTCGCTTTTCACCTGACCAATCTTCCATCTATAGCGCCCGACCTACTGGCATTGCCAGCTGCTCCGTTGCCCCGAGTAAGAAATGCTGCAAGCTACTTTTCTTCCCCACCACAACCCCACTCTCGCGGTCCCCCTCCGCAAATCTGAGTTCTCGATTTCTGTAAGCAGCCTATAAAGTCCCAGAGACACTTTCGTTCATTCCGGGAAGGTGTGTCTGTGTGTCTTTTTCTGTTCTTTCGCCTTACTCCGGCTCTGCAAAGCCGGACTTTTGTAAGGAAGGGGGTAGTATGTCCAAAAGTAAGCTACTGCTGTTAATGCTCTGTCTATCAAATATCGTCTGGGCGCAAGACGCGGCAGTAACGCAGTCGACCAACGATACAGGACCTATCGCTGAACAGGAGCAGCCACAGGATGAATCGCAAATTCGCTTGAAAGAAGTGACTGTTACCGACCAACGGCCGACGACAGCCGCGTCTTCGGAAACGATTCGTGCGCGTGATTATGAACTCCGCCCGCACACTACGACACAAGAAATTCTTAACAACATTCCCGGCCTCGTCGTCGCTCAGCATCAAGGTGGAGGAAAAGCGACCCAGTACTTTCTGCGCGGGTTTGATGCGGATCACGGCACTGATGTGGCCGTCTTTGTGGACGGCTTACCTGTAAACATGGTGAGCCACGCGCACGGACAGGGCTACGCCGATCTCAACTTCCTCATTCCCGAGACCGTGCAACGCATCGAGTTGTTCAAAGGACCCTATTTCGTCGAATATGGCGACCTCGCTAACGCCGGCGCCGTCAATATCGTCACCAAAGACAATGTAGTCGAGAACTCCGTGCAAGCGCTGGGCGGCTCTTTCAACACGACTCGCTACTCAACGGCAATCTCCCCACTGCTTGGGCCAGTAAAAACACTGCTCGCCGCTGAGGTCTATTATTCCGATGGACCTTTTCTCAGCCCGAATCGGTACGGTCGCTATAATCTCTTTAGCAAATTCACTTGGGACCCTACGCCGGAGTCAAAGCTTTCCTTATGGCTCTCACAGTACGGCGGGGATTGGCATGGCTCCGGGCAAATCCCGCTACGAGAAATCCACGCCGGGCGGCTCGATCGTTTCGGCGCCATTGACCCCAGCGAAGGGGGACGCACCGATCGTCAGAATATCAACTTAATCTACAAGTATACGCCGACAGCCCAGGAATCCTGGCTCGTGCAAGCATACGGAGGCCGCTACAAACTCAATCTGTTTAATAACTTCACTTTCTTTGCGCGTGACCCCGTGCGGGGCGACGGGATCAACCAAAATGATCAGCGTTATTTCTATGGGGGCCGAATACGCTACTCGCGCATCTGGACACTCGGAAGCCTCCTCACTCAAAGTGTGATTGGCGTAGAAACCCGAAACGACGAAATCAATACGGGTTTATTCTACCAACAAGCCCGTCGCCGGTTCGACACGGTAACGAAAGTGCATACGAGCGAACACTCCCTCAGCGGGTACCTCCAACAAGAAGTGTTTCTTACCGAATGGGCGCGCGTACTGATCGGGCTGCGCGGCGATGAGTTCTTTTTTGACGTCGGGAACCGGCTGCCGGCTACCGCCGTCGACGCCATTCGCGTCCGAGGATCTCGCACCGATGGCCTGGTAAGTCCTAAAGCAAGCCTTATTCTCTCACCGTGGCAAACTAAGGAAACCTTATGGCAAAACACCGAATTTTTTCTCAACTTTGGCATGGGCTATCATTCCAACGATGCACGTGACGCGGTGCAGGCAAAAGGGAAACCGCTTGCGCGTTCGACAGGCGGAGAACTAGGAATTCGCACCAATCTGTGGGATCGTCTCGATCTCGCGGCAGCGCTGTGGACTTTGGATCTTAACAGTGAGTTAGTTTTCGTGGGTGATGAAGGCACTACCGAGGCCAGCCGCTCGACACGCCGCTGGGGCGTCGATTTTGAAACGCGCTATCAAATCTTTGATTGGCTGTATACAGATTTTGACCTCACCTTTGCTGATCCGCGTTTTCGGACTGGCAAAGGCAAAGCAGTTCCTTTAGCCCCAACTCTACTCATGAACGGCGGTCTCACCGCACAATTCGACAACGGCTTCTCCGGCGCGTTGCGGCTACGATTCCTTGATGATCGCCCCGCCAATGAAACCCGCACTTTGACGGCGCGCGGTTACGTGCTTCTTGATCTCATTTTTAAATATCGCTGGCGAAATCTCGAAGCCAACCTGCAGGTCTTGAATCTGACCAATACCGACTGGCGCGAAGCCCAATTCGCCACCAATTCGTGTGTTCGTCGCGAAGTCGGCGTTGATCCCCGTTGCCCCGCTGCCGGCGGAGGGGAAGGAATTGAAGACATCAATTTCACTCCGGGCAGTCCCATTGGGCTGCGGGGCGGGATCACCTTGTTCTTTTAGCTCCGGGTGCATAACGAAATACTGGATTCCGGAACGCGGCCTGCAGCCTTGCCTGGCATGACGGCTCTGCCGCGTTCGTCATTCCCGCGCAAGCGGGAATCCAGGGAGAGCTGACAACACTTTTACCAAGAAAATGTCATGCACCCTTTAGTCCGACGAGAGTTGCACAAGCGGACGCTGTCATCTACACTGCGGCGTAACATCATGGCTTCTCGCAGTTGTTCCACTTTGACAAGACTGAGCGCTACACTCGCATTTATCGCCTACATTTTGGCCGGCGCGAGTTTTGCCCTCCCGTCAGAGATGCGTTGTGCTCGATGCGCTTGGGCTGCAGCCCATCAAGGAATCAAGCCGGGCATGGCCTGTCCCCTTATGCATAATGGTCAACACTGTCACTATGAACACAACCCCTCTGCAGGGAAGATTATACTGTGCCCAGATGGCTGTCTCCGTCATGACGGCCAAGGCGGGGAAATTCCCGCTCTTGCAAAATTTCTCTCTGCGCCCCTTTTTCTCTCGTCTTCATGGATGTTTGTTGGTTCTGTCTTGGAAGCACAGCCGCTCATTTTCTTAGCCCCCTTTCTTGCTCCGCCTGACCATCCGCCGTCCGTACGCTCTTAGTTCTTCTCTTTTCCCTACTCACTGTTGTCCACGGGCCGCATCCGGATAGCTGCGCTCTCCTCAAGCAAAGTCGCATTGTCTTGGAAAAGTGTAAGCACCCGGAGCAATGTATTTGCTTGCATGGGGCGGTCGCTTCACCCCTCAGCGTCAGGACAATGCTCAGAAGAATCTCATTCGCTTTCACATTTGTAGCTTTGCTCAGCACAGTGCTGTCTGGGCAAGGAGCTATTCTGCTCGAAAGCTTCGCTGTATTCAGCGGCTCCTCTGCACTTCGGCTAACCCCTGGCTCCTCCTGCCCCTTCATACCGACGGTAACGCCACAACCACAGCCGACGGCGTCCTCGTGTCCCATGCATGCTCACCACACGTCCCTAACACGGAGCCCTGAGTTACATTGCAATTGCGGTTCCTCCCATGGATCGCTTTCGTCTCCAGACAGCAGTCCGATATATTTCCTCTTACCATTGACGACAACAAGCGCGTCCCTCACCGTCGTGGCGTCGCTCTTCATAATTGATTCCCCTCTACCTCCAATGATCATGCTAGTCCCACCCGATCCCCCGCCTCGTCCCTTTTGCCTCTGACACAACTCTCTCCCGAACGTTCCGTTCCTACACCGCGAAAACCCCAGCACCGGATCACGGGGTAGCACTGGAGCTTTGCTCACTTTTCCGCTGGTGTCGCTGGCGGCAAAAGGAACGCGATGATTTGGTCGATGTCAGGATTGCTGTCAACAAAGTAGTGAATTTTAAAGCCTAGTAAGAAACTGGTCGCCTGAACATCCTCCCAATCAGATAAAGAAGAAAGGCTTTCATTATGAGGATACAGCAGAGACTTATTTATATTCTGACAACAATCGCTATCTCCATTATAGTTTCGGACAACTACGCCTTGAGTCAAACAACAGCGACCCCATCGCAGTCGACAGATGGAGCCGCCGCGAAGGATGCCGTACAACTCCCGCCAGTGGTCGTAGAAGCAACCGCAGAGCCGCCGGAACGTTCATATAGCGAAGAGCGCGCGCGACAGGAGCTTGAACGCACCCCCGGCGGGGTGGCGCTCATCGGCTCGCAAGACATCAAAGAGACCCGCGCCACGGCGCTGCAAGATGTATTGGACTTCGTGCCGGGCATCATGGTCCGACCTCGGTACGGCAACGTAGCGGATGATAGCCAGATTTCCATTCGCGGCTCTGGTTTACGCAATAATTACCATCTGCGCGGCTTGACGCTGTTGCTCGACGGATTTCCCTTGAACAATGCCGACGGCTTTAGCGACTTTGACGCCTTGGAATTGCTCGCGACCAAACGTATCGAGGTGTACAAAGGCGCTAATGCCCTACGCTTCGGTGTCAACAGCCTCGGTGGCGCCATTAACCTGGTCACACGCACAGGCGAAGATAACGGCCTCTTCGAGTTCCGTAGTGAAGGCGGTTCCTTCGGCTTCATGAAGCATCAGCTCGCGACCGGTCAGGTGTACGGACCGTGGGATTTGTATCTGAGTTTGACTTACACCGATCTGGACGGATACCGGGACCATAGCGCGTTGACACGCCGGCGCGCCTACTCCAGTGTCGGCTACTCTCTGGCGGGGGGGACAATCATCCGCCTCGACCTGAACTATATGCGGAGCGACCAAGACTATGCGGGCGCACTCACTCGCGCAGAATTCAAGCAGAACCCGAAACAGCGCAACCCGGAAGGGATCGGTTTCAACGAAGGACGCAATTCCGACGACTCCCGCGGTGCACTCACCATATCTATACCGCTTAGTGAGACACAGACCCTCGATTGGTATACCCAACTCAACTACCAGTATTTGGATCATCCGCTCAGTTTCGCCGTCATTAACCAAAACAGATACAACTGGGGCTCTGAACTGCGCTATCTGCTAACCGCGCCACTGCTGGGTTTCACCAATCGTTTGACCGTCGGGTTGCAATATGCTCAGACACGGCAACTGGAACAACGCTTTGAGAACGTCGGCGGGAACCACGGCGATAAGATACGGGACCAAATGCAAAAAGCCACGAGTATCGGCCTCTATGGAGAGGAACAGTTCAACGTCACGGAAAGGCTGGCCCTAGTGCTGGGTGGTCGTTTGCAGTATGCCCGTCGGGCGATTGATGATGCATTTCTGCGCGATGGGAACGGGTCTGGCTCGATTGATTATGTCGATATGTCGCCGAAGGTTGGCTTTGTGTGGGATGTCCATCCAACGGTCCAGGTCTACGGCAATGCGAGTCGCGCCTATGAGCCACCTCTTCTGCTTGAACTCACTTCCCCGGGTCAACTGAGCAGCGATCTGCACTTACTCAATCCCCAGAAGGCTTGGCAATTTGAGGTAGGCTCACGCGGCAACTGGAGCAAACGATTGGCCTGGGATGTTGCGGTCTATGACATTGAACTGTGGGACGAGATTCAGAACGTCAACATTCAACCCTTCCCCGGCGCGCCCTTCACCATTCCCCGCTTCCGCAATATCGACCGCTCGCGCCATACCGGGGTGGAAGTCGGCGCCGACGTGCTGCTGCTCGAAGGCGTCAGTGGCGTGCTTGGCCTGGGCAGCGTGAACGACGCTCTACGCTTCCGCACGGCCTACACCTGGTCGAATTTTGTCTTTGTGGATGATGTCCATTTTGGCAATAATGATATCCCCGGCGCGCCCGAACATTTTGTGCGTGGCGAGGTCCGATACGACCATCCGCAGGGCTTCTGGTTCGCGCCCAATGTGGAGGTCGTGCCGGTTGGCTATTTTGTGACTAGTGAGAACACCCGGCGTAGTGATCCGTACACGCTCGTCAACCTGCGGCTCGGCTACAACTGGAAACCGTGGAACCTCGACTTCTTCTTTGAAGCACGGAACTTGAGTGATAAGCAGTACATGTCCTCTATTATCGTCGATGACGCCACGGGGCGCTTCATCGAACCGGGCGACGGCCGCGCGTTTTATGCGGGCGTTAGCTATCGCTGGAGGTAACTATGAAAATGTGGATGTTGGCGCTCGTTTTACTCTTCGTGCCGGCTACCGTGCAGGCCGCCGGGTTTACCTTCGGGCCGCGCTTGGCCATCACCCACCCCGGAAAAGGTCACGAGCTTGAGCTCTCAGGAGCGGCAATCGCAAGTGGTCAACACGGTGAAGTGTTCGTTACCTGGGCCCGGCCAGATGGACAGACCAACAATCTTTACCTGGCCCGTCTCGACAAGGATGGGTCTAGAATTGTCCGTGTCAACCCAGAAGGAATGTCAGTAGATTCTCTCCATCAATCTCCGGGCATGGCTATGGGACCAAAGGGTGAGATTTACATCTCTTGGTCTTCGACGAAGCCAAAGCCCGAGGGAACCCTCTTTGCTTCGGATCTGCGCCTTTCTCGCTCACTAGACAGTGGACAGAGTTTTGACAGCCATATCCGCGTCAATGAGGATCGACCGATTTCCCACTCATTCGAGGGACTCGCGGTCGCCGCCGATGGCGTGGTCTTCGTGTCGTGGATCGACAGCCGTGAGGGCTGGGAAAAAGCAAGCACCTACTTAGCGCGCATAGGTGAGCAGGGGGCGCAGATTGAACATACAGTAACTCTTGATGGGAATACCTGCGTCTGCTGCCGCTCACATGTTGCCACAGGTCCCCAGAATAGCGTCGCGGCACTGTGGCGCAAGGTGTTTCCTGGAGACATACGTGATATGGAGTTGGGTCTTTCCAAAGACGGGGGTCGATCCTTTCGGGCTCCTATACGAGTGCATCAGGATCATTGGCAGCTAAACGCATGTCCCCATCGTGGAGGCAGCCTTGCCATAGACAAGCAAGAGCAACTCTACACCACGTGGTACACCGAGGGCGCCCAAGATCGACCCAATATCCTCTTCGCCCGTTCTACTGAAGGCCGTCATTTCACATCTCTACAACGTCTTGATGTTTCCGTTGGCTCGATTCCTGACCATGTCCGTATGGCTGTAGACGCAGCCGGGCGCATAATCATTGTGTGGGAGGACGCGACCGCGGTGCGCCGACAAGTTGTGTCACGTTACTCTATTGATGGTGGTCGGACTTTTAGTCCTCTTCAAGTGCTGTCACAAGCGCTCAAGGCCTATGCCCCAGATATTACGGTGTCGCCAACAGGCGATTTTTTTGTAGCATGGCACGAAGAACAGTTTCCACAGGTCAAAACTATCGTTCAGACTGTACGCTTAGATCATCGTCAATAAAGAAAGGAGAACGTTCATGAATCGACGAACATTCAACAAGGCGTTAGGAGCACTTTTGACCGTTTCACTACTACCGGACAAGTTGGTCGCCACGAGTGAGTCACAGGCCGCCCACGACGCCGATCACATACACGGTTCCATACCCACGGGACCAGCACAGCAAGTCGCCATGCTCCTTTATCCCGATTTTGTTGCGCTGGACCTCGTTGGCCCATACACGTTCTTCGCCGGGCTCGGGAACGTCCAAGTCCACCTCGTGTGGAGAAGCAAAGACATCGTAGTGAGTGACGGCGGTATGCCTATCCAGCCCACGACCACCTTCAAAGAGTGTCCGGAGAATTTGGACATCCTGTTCGTGCCCGGCGGTCTGAAAGGCACGACCGCCCTTATGAACGACTCTGAAGTCTTGGACTTCTTGCGCGATCGAGGCCAGCGGGCCAAGTATGTCACCAGCGTCTGCACTGGCTCTCTCGTTCTTGGTGCAGCGGGACTCCTGCGCGGCTATCGGGCAACTTCACACTGGACGGTGCGCGACCTGCTGCCGCTGCTCGGGGCTGAGCCCGTTGCACAACGGGTGGTGGAAGATCGCAACCGTATTACAGGCGGCGGCGTGACGGCCGGAATTGACTTTGGCCTTCGGGTGGCGGCTAAGCTGCGCGATGAGCAATATGCGAAAATGTTGCAGTTAGTCTTTGAGTATGACCCCCAGCCGCCATTTTCTGCCGGCAACCCAGACGGGGCTGGGACGGAACTCACCACTCATGTGCGGGACCGCTTTGCGCCTACGGTCGAAGCCGCACGCCAGGCTGTGATGAGCGCCCAGAAACGGCTCACCAGTACAACTTGAGTAATTATTGGTATTAGCGCCCCGCTACAGGCGCAGCAACTCTGTTTATCGCCGATTTAGGTAGCGCTCGTAGCTTTTTCCATTTTTGAGTGTTCAGTATGGTCGTGTCCCGGAGGAGTGTTGGCCAGAAGTGCAGCCAGCGCCAACACTCCGGCCAGCAGAAGCAAGGATTCCACCCCAACGTTGCGCAGGAGAGCCTGGCGAGACGCCGCGCTTTTCACCCTCGGCATTATCCAGTAGCGGTTGTAGGCCCCAAGCATGAGCACGACCCCGAAGATGACGACTTTGGCAATCAGCGTACGCCCGTAAGCCGAGCACAACAGCCGGTCGATCTTCCACCCAAGCGTGGACCAGGTCGCATAGGCTCCGGTGAGTACGAGGGCGAGCACACACCAAGCAGCGAGGTGTGAAACTTGCCGCGCTGCATCCTCAACCCATTGCTCCGATGCGCATCCCCGCTTGGCTACGATCCACAGCCCAAGTAATGCGCCGATCCACAGCCCGGCGGCGATCTCATGGAAGAAATACACCGCCATGGCCGCCGCTCCTGCATCAGCGGCATGACTAGAAAGAGCAATAAAGAAAAGCAACAGCGTCGCCGACATAAACAGGATGAGAGGTCTGGCTGAGGCCCACTGAGGTATAGACGCGCCGGCTAGCAGCAGACTGGTGACTGGCAAACAGCAGGTCCACACCTGGCCGACATGGGTCTTGGTCATGACCGCTGGCAGCAGTGGAATAGCGCCCCGCCAGGACACCGCCGCCATTTCTGCGGCGACGTCAAGAAGAAGGAACGGGGCGATCACGAGAACCGCTGCCGCAAGCACTCGCCAGAGGGGCAAGAGGGCGCGAACAACGGCATTGTCGAGGGCGTCACTGCAAGGCGTGAAGAATAGAGCAAAGGCTCCCGTCCCACAAATTGTGAGCGCCGCAAGCATGAACGGCCATTCCAGCAGCGCCCTGCCGTAGAGCGGAAGCATCTACGACCCTCCCCTCACTGTAAAAGTGTAAGATCCTTCAGTCCGATGGCCGTCCTTCGCTACGACGCTCCATTTGACAGTGTATTCACCGGACGAGAGCGGTTTGAGGGGCACGGCGAGGGTCCGCGTATCCGCGTTTACCTGTGGCGCTCCATCAGCTTCGCTTTGCCCGTTACTGTCTAAAACGTCAAGCTTAGAGAACAGCGCTTCAATCGGCGCGTCGAAACGAATCGCCGCCTGCTGAGGCGGCGACGTGACCGTAGACCCAACCTTGGGCTCCTCGGCCTCTGGCATAGCGTGCGCAAACGCCGCCTGAGGCAGTAGCAGGATTATCGCAACCAGCAAAGCAAGATGATACAGCTGTTCTTTCATAATGGGCCAATAGGCGTCCAGTTGGTCCACGGAAAGATGTCGTCAATGAAAAGATCAAGCAACACCATGACCCGTGAGTGGTTATCCGGCACAGCCGCCTTGTTGAGTGCGAGCTGCGTCGCCACACTGATCTCGACGTAATAGTTCATGAACGCAATGCCGGGCGTGACTTGCCACTGCGGCAAGGTCTGCCCCTTCGGTCCGTCGATCAGCTGATCGTAATTGAACTCAACGTACGGGTACAGGTTGCGCAACGGCCACTGCAGGCCGATGTCGTGGACATAGTTGCTCAGATACGGCAGTGAATATTCGATCACATTGTCGGCGAACAATTCATGCCATACGCGGCCGCCGAGCGCTGGAGTGTAGCCGATATCGCCCTGAAACGCGAAGGGCCGCAAGTACTTGAGGAAGCCTGTATTAGGCAGATCCCCGAATCCTTTCGCCCACAGCAACTCAGGACCCAGCTGGGTGTGCTGCTGGTCTTCAATCGACGGACTGCCGGTCGGAATGACGAATTTGGCGCCGAGCGACAACCGCAGTTCATGTTCCGGAATCGTCAGAAACGCGACTTTCGGCAGCAGCTCAAGGTCGTTGAAGCCGGTCCTCCGACGCCCTTCCTTGGGAGACTGCTCAATCCACTCACTTTCGATAGATATGCTGAACAGACCACCTCCAGGCCGCCCGTTTGCGTAAGAGTCAGGAGCGGGAATGAGGATTTTCTCAAGTCCGAAGCCAAGAGAGAACTCACGGCCTTCAGCGGTTCTGGTCCATTGGGGCTTGAGAATGTTGAACTCATTCTTGGGATTGGCGTCTTCGGCAACGATCGGCTCCAAAAACGTATAGTCGCCGACCGTGCCGTGAGCCCAGGCGGTGGCCCCCCACATTACAATTTTTCCTAAAAAAAGTAGAAACACCACATTTTTCATGATCATCCTTTCACAATTCGGGCCACGGCCACGCACAGAACTTTGTGAACCATGAGGCCTGTCGCTAAGCCGTTTTGATGACAGAGAAGGGCGCAAATCTTCCCCTTAGAAAAAGCTGAACCGATAGTGCTGCTCTCTCGTTGGAGAGGGCGCGAGACTCTTCTAGACCCAGTTCAGCCAGGGAAAAACAACGCGGATAACAAGAGCGCTAGCGAGCGAGGCGCATAGGCGGTCTGAGTAAAGGAGGGCGGTAACCCGAAGGATAGGTGAAAAAGAGCACTAGCAAGAAGGGAAAAACGAGGAGCGCCGGGGCAGGTAATTGTCTCCCGACCGGCAGTAAGAATAGAGATCCAAAAGAAAGAAGAGAAAGGACGTGCGGAGAGTGGCAAGCAAAGGCGCAAGTATGCGTCGGACTTTGGCGCTGGTGACCAGTATTTTTTAGCGGGCAGGCGGAGCCGTTGTGCAGGTGATGGGGACAGCACTCACTTGGCGTCGGGCCGACCGCCACAGGCAGAGAGCCGCTGAGGCAAGCTGGGGTCAGCCCTGTCAGGACGAGCTGGAGGAGGAATCCTAAGAGCAAGATTCCCCGCATAACCGCCCGCGCCTCACTCTGTCTCATAATTTTTATTTTTAACACCTCCCCCACACTCCTACAACTCCCTGTCCTAGCCTGATGGCGATGCGAGCCCAACCTCGCATCGGGGCATGGCGCGTCGGCACGAGCTCAAAAACTCAGTCAAAGACCAACGGCGGCGCACGTTTCCTCTCGCCTTATTCTTCAGGCTCCTGGCGTTTCACAGCAATCTTGTGCAAAAGTCATTCATGCGTGCAGCGCTACATTCACTTGCGCAGCATTTGTGCAGTCTTGTAGAGACGAAGCATAATGGATACTAAGGAGGCGCTGATGAGATTCGGACAAACCTTGTTTTCTCTCTTTATTGGCATCATCGGAATGGGAGCAACTTTTTCCTCTCCCTTGCAAGTAAGCGAGGTCTCCTCGTCACCGGTTAGTGAGGCGGCTCCGACGCAACGTCCCGCAGATAGTGGGCAACCGGACGTGTGGCCCGCGCCAACATTTTCCGCCGTCGATCAGCACGGTAAGCGCGTGACCGACCAGGACCTAAGCGGCCACGTGTGGGTGGCTGCCTTTCTCTCCACTCACTGCCCCCCCGCATGCTCAAAGATGGCGCCCTCAATGATCTCCGTGCTGCAGAATGTTCCCCACCCTGACGTTCGCTTCGTGTCTTTTGCCGTCGATCCCAATGCTGACACGCCGGAGGCGCTCAAGCAGTACGCTGCTGCCTGGAAAAGAGATGAGTCTCGCTGGTTACTGATAAAGACGGATGGGAAGACGTTATCGCAGATTGCCACAAGGTTGAAAGTCGCACTCCATTCAACCGACAATCAAGACAGCGTTCTCCAACCCGGTAAGCTTCTTTTCTTAGTGAATCAACAGAACATAGTGCAAGGCGTGTATAAAGACGAAGGCGAATTCTCATTAAAGAAACTGGCCTTCGACGCGCTCCATTTGCTCCATGGCGACAGTCAAACAACTGAGGAAGCATCGGCAAAAGAGATATCCCCTCAAGCTGGAGAGCGGCTTTTCAACTCCCTCGACTGCGCCCACTGTCACAGTCAGTCACGCTTCGCCCCGGCGCTGGCTGGACTGTTCGGCGCTTCAGTTCAACTCAAGGATGGTCAAGTTGTAAGTGTAGACGAAGCGTATCTGCGCGAGTCTATCCTCGATCCGAACGCCAAGATCGTTGCTGGCTACCCCGGGTTCATGCCTACTTACCGCGGACGACTCGACGATGCGCAAGTCGATCAGCTCGTGGCCTACTTGCGCACCCTAGGAAAAAATCCAGTTGACGCGAGCGCAGGGAAAGGAGAGCAAGACGTCACAAAGAGTGAATCATCTTCTGAACCGCACTCGCATTGATCCTAGGCTAGCACTATCTGAGAGTTCTGCGACATGACTGCCCTTGGCTATCCCCCAGGCTCCTGCTAACCAGAAAAGACTCTCGCAGGAGGTCAAGCGTCAATGGAAGGAACTATAAAACGGACTGCTTGTGCGTTCCTGGGCTTACTGCTATTTGTACCGCCTTTAACCACGCGAGCCGAAATGCCGGAGCGAGCCAGGGAAACTCTGCGCGGTCTGCCTGGTGTAACCGTGGTTATTGAGCCGCTCCAGGACAGCGCAGAGCAAGACGGTTTAACGCGACGTCAGCTCCAGGACGAAGTTGAACACCAACTGCAGGCGGCGGGGATTCACCTGCTGACCCAAGACGAGTGGCGCAAGACCCCTGGGTCTCCCTATCTTTATGTAAGTGTTTCCGCCCTCAAAAAAAGCAATGGTCTCTATGCCTACTCCATCGAAGTGTGTCTGAATCAATTAGTAACGCTGCTACGGAATCAAGACATTCAAGAGTTTGCTGAGACCTGGGAAACCCGAGAAGTCGGCGCCGTAGGCAAAGAGCAACTGACCACAGTTCAAGAAAGCGTCGCCACACACGTGAACATCTTCATTCAAGACTATTTTTCCGTGAATCCCCGCTCGTTGACTAATCGATATCAGCAACGCAGCAGCGTATAAGAATTGGATCCTGGATAAAGGATTACTTGGATAGCACCGCCATTGATCATGAGGGTCGTCGAGTACACAGAACTAGATGGCGTCAATCTTCGCAGCGCCAGACCGGGAAGTCCTCACCGCACTCCGCCAAGTGCGCCCATATGTCCTTCACAAAAAGGAGAAGGGAATGCAGAACTTCATGAAGGAGAAACCCTGCTGGAGCATGGTGTACTGGAGCGTGGTGTGGATAGTCGCGCTGCTGTGGCCTGGACTTAGCTCAGCTCAGTTGGTCTCAGAAAGCAGTCCGTCTGGGGGAGATCCTTTCGTGCTGCCAGAGGTCACGGTCGTGGCTCCCACGCCGCTACGGGGCGATGAGATCAGTCGTGAGAAAATCCCCTCTATGGTTCAGACCCTCACCGCAGAGGATTTTGCTCGAAACCATTCCTTTGCCGCAACTGACACGTTGGGACAGCGTATCCCAGGAGCGGCGCTTACCAATGTCCAGGGCAGCACCTTCTTTCAAGATCTACGTTATCGCGGCTTTGCCGCCTCTCCACTGCAAGGCACGCCTCAAGGGCTGGCAGTGTACCAGAATGGTATTCGCATCAACGAAGCATTTGGAGACACGGTCAACTGGGACCTCATTCCTGAAGTAGCTATCGACCGGGCGGATATTTGGACTAACAACCCCATCTTCGGACTCAACGCTCTTGGTGGCGCCGTCTCCATCCAGATGAAAAATGGGTTCACTTGGCAAGGCTTCGAGGGGGAGACCCAGGGCGGCTTCTATGGCCGCTATGGGGGGGCGCTCCAATATGGAGATCAAAAAGAGCACCTGAGTTATTACCTTGCAGCTGACGCGGTGCATGACGATGGCTGGCGCTACCAATCCCCTTCAAGCTTGCTGCGTCTCTATGGTGATCTGGGGTGGCGAAACGATCCGTACGAATTCCACCTCATCGGATCAGGAGCTTTGAATGACTTTGGAGTGGTAGGGCCGACGCCAATTGAGATGGTGCGGCAGAATCCCAAGTCCATCTATACGTGGCCACAAACCACCCACAACGAAGTAGGGTTGCTTGCACTTACAGGGAAATACCGCTTGGCCAATCACTGGTCGCTGCAAGGCAACCTATACCTCCGCAAGTTCAACCAGAAACATGTAGATGGCAACGACGGAGAGTTCGCACAGTGCAGTGACTCCTCAGGAGAGCCCACCGCGCTGTGCCTGTCCAGCGAAGAGTTTGTTCCCCCTTCTAACCCGTCACCGGCTTCGTGGGAAAAGCAGTTCATTATGTATGGACCGAACAGTCGCCCTATTCCTTTTACTTCAGAAGAGATTCCTTACGGCACAGTGGACCGGACCTGGACTGAAGCCCGGACCTTCGGCAGTTCGTTACAAGCTACGAGCACTGCCCAGATCCTGAACCACGACAACTACTTTGTCATGGGGACCAGCATTGACACAAGCTCCACCAAGTTTCACTCGAACAGTCGGCTGGGTTACATCTATCCTTCTCTCTTCGTCGGTCCCAACGCTGATGTTCCCGGCACTGGCACGATCATCCATAATATTCCCGACCCCACTGCGTCCCCAGAGTTCAGCGTGCTCTTTGAGCCAGTCAAACTGCGGGCCTATAACACCTATTACGGGTTCTACGCTACAGATACGTTTGATATCCTACCCCAACTGTCCCTTACGTTTGGGGCTCGGTACAACCTTGCCAATATCGATATGAAGGATAGAAGCGGCCGTAGCCCAGAGCTCAATGGGAGTCATACTTTCAGCCGCTTCAATCCTCTGGTCGGGCTGACGTACAGTATTACTCCGACCGCGTCTGCTTATATTGGCTATTCCGAAGCGAACCGTGCCCCGACGCCGCTCGAACTCAACTGCGCAAATCCCAACCGGCCATGTCTCCTGGAAAACTCCCTGGTTTCAGATCCCCCGTTGAAGCAGGTCGTATCGCATACCTACGAGATCGGCTTACGTGGCTGGCTCCAGGCAGGCGATGGACGGGTGACCTGGAAGACCGGCGGATTTCGCACTGATAGTGACGACGACATTCTTAACTTAGCGAGTGTCATCCCGGGACGGGGCTATTTCACGAACGTTCCTTCGACGCGCCGCCAGGGGATCGAGGCCGCCTTGCAGTATCAAGCCCACCGCTGGCTAGCGTATGTGAATTACAGTTATATTGACGCCACCTATCGGTTTAACGGTGAGCTGGCGTCGCCCAACAATCCGTCGGCTAACGACGGCAACATCTTCGTTTCCTCCGGCGATCGCATTCCTGGCATTCCACAGCACCAGTTGAAGGTAGGTCTGGACTTCGCTTTGACGCCTGCCTGGAAGATCGGCGGCGACCTGATCGGGGTAAGCAGTCAATACTATGTAGGCGATGATGCAAACCAGAATACAAAGCTTCCCGAATACTGGGTCACCAACCTCCACACCTCGTATCAGCTCACCGAGCACTTCCAGCTCTTTGGGCTGCTCAATAATATATTCGATCGACAATACGCTACGTACGGAACGTATTTCCAGACGGATAGCATCCAGTTCAAGGATTTCCAGGATCCACGAACAATTACGCTGGCTCAGCCGATTTCTGCTTATGGGGGAGTCCGAATGATGTGGTGAGGCCTGAAACAAGCACGATAAGGGAGCAGAGGGGCATCCTTAGGAATGCCCCTCTGCTATCAATGAGCGTTAGCGACTGCGGACGATACGTCCAGGCCGCGCTCCGGTGTCTTTACCATTTTCTTGCACGATTTCACCGCTGACAAAGGTCTTTTCATAGCCAGTCGCGGTTTGCATGAGGCGCGGCATACCAGCCGGCAGATCATAGATCATCTCAGGGTAGTTCACCCCCAGATTGTCATAATCAATCAGATTGATATCCGCCTTTGCGCCTGGCTCCAACGTTCCGCGATCCGTCATGCCAAACAAACGCGCGCCGTCGCGGGTTAATTTTTTGACTACAAACTCCAGAGGCAGCCGTTTGGGATCGTCGGCGGCCTTGTCGCGCGACCAGTGGGTCAGCGCGTAGGTTGGCACGCCAGCATCAATGATCTGGCGGACATGAGCGCCGGCGTCGCTGCCACCCATAACCGTGATAGGATCACAGATCAACTCGTGTAAGGCATTGGCGTTACCCTCTGCATACCCAGCCGCAGCATACATGAGGAAGGCGCGGCCATTCTGTTCGAGCATGAGATCATACACCACCTCACGAGGGTTGCGCTCCTCGCGTTTGGCAATCGCGGCGATGCTGTTCTTGCCATCGGGCTCGTAGCTGAGCAATTGCCCCATAGGATAGGTCCGCTCCCACACCAGAGGATTTTGATAGAGTAAAGACATACCTGTGGTGTTGGGGTCCGCCTCTGTCACCAGCTTTTGTCGCAACTCTGGATTCCGTAGCGCTGCGATCTTGTCATGATGAGGAAGCTTTTTCAGTGGTTGAAAGCTCGGCAAGTATTCAAACGGGTTGTCCCCTTGGAAACTGAAGAGCACGCAGACCGGGCGAGCAAAGACCATCGGCACGATAGACACGCCTCCTTCCACGGCGGCAGTGCATTTCGCCATGACCTCGCGCCATTGCTTGGGATAGCTATTGTTCTGTGCGAGCAAGAAAGTCAGCGGACATCCGGTTGCACGGGCAATCCGAATCATCATATCAATTTCTTGCAATAGGTCCGGAGTTTCACCGGCGACGCCGCGAGGAACCATTTCTACAATCCCCCGCCCTGTCGATCGTACGGCTTTCGCAATTCCGATTAACTCCTCTTCTGTAGCAAACGTGCCGGGTACAGGCTCACCGCCATGAGCAGAGTGGACCAGGGTGCGGGACGAAGAGAAACCTAAAGCGCCAGCCAGCACCGCTTCTCTGACCAGGGCAGCCATCTTAGCGATATCCTGCTCAGTCGCGGGTTCATTTTTTGCCCCGCGTTCTCCCATGATAAAGGCGCGCACTGCTCCATGGGTGATCATTCCACCGACGTCCAACGTGCGCGGCATTTTCTCTAATACGTCAAGATATTCAGAGAAACTTTGCCAACCCCACGGCAACCCTGCCGCCAGAGCCTGACTAGGAATATCTTCTACGCCTTCCATCAATCCAATGAGCCATTCGTGCCGGTCAGGAGTCGCCGGCGCAAAACCGACCCCACAGTTGCCCATCACGACCGTCGAAACTCCATGCCATAGCGACGGGGTCATTTGCTGGTCCCACGCCACCTGACCGTCATAGTGGGTATGAGCATCCACCCAGGCCGGGGTCACGAGGAGCCCATCCGCATCAATTATCCTTTTGGCGCCGCCAAGGTCCTTGCCTACTGCCGTGATCCGACCTTGAGTAACTGCCACATCTCCGGTGAACGCTGGTTTCCCGGTACCGTCCACAATCTTTCCGCCGCGAATTAACACGTCATGCATGAGCTTTCTCCTTCAGTTGATTCCTACGAGAGTGAACTCCCCAGTATTGAAATGAGAACCTAGCGTCTTATTCGGTGAGAGTCAAATTCCCTACTTTTCCAATTCCCATAGAAAAAAAAGGAATTTTCATAGGCTCGGATGGAGCCATATTAGTGCATCTGTGGGAAATCTGTTGGGGAATATCGTGCTCCTCGATGCGGTCAACGCAGAGGTAGGGGCTTGATTGATCAAGCCCGTGGGTGGGTCCGATGAATCGGACCCCTACCGTGGTATTCCCCAAGAGGTAGACTGAAACTGCACTAGCCAGGATTGACCAGCTTGCCCCTGATCCTTAAAAGAAGTCCAAGCGGAGGGATTCGATGCCTATGTCATCTTCAGAAGAGCAACCTGAAGCATCGCAAAAATGCAAAGAATGTCTGGCGTCCCGCGGTCTCAGTCGCCGAGTCGTGCTCAAGTCCGTGCTCAGCATCAGTCTCGGGCTCCACAGCATAAGCCGCAGTGTTTATGCCGCCGACGATCCCTCAAAAGCTCGGCCTCAAGCAGGGGACGTTTTCGTGTTTTCCGCGGAAAACCGTCAAGGTCAAATCCTCACGCCTCAAGACGTGCCCGCAGGAGGACCGCCAGTCATAGCGTACCCGATGGATGCCGGCAACCAGACAGTGCGGAACGGGACGCGCCTCAATCGCATTCTTTTAGTCCGCTTCGCGCCCGAAGAGTTAACTGAGCAAACGCGTGCGGTGGCCGCCGAAGGCATTGTCGCATACTCAGCGGTTTGTACCCACACTGGCTGTGACGTCTTTGGTTGGGATAACGGTGGCAAACATTTTGTTTGTCCATGCCACTCCTCTACGTTCGATCCCAAAGATCGGGCGCGGGTCGTGAGCGGTCCAGCCCCACGGCCACTCGCCGTGCTCCCTCTGCAAATTGTCGACGGCAAAGTGGCAGTGGCGAGTGCTTTTTTGGGACGGGTCGGCGCGGACCAGAAATGAAAAAAGGAGATCGTCATGCAGAAAAAGACAAGGCTTGTGATTATCGCGCTCCTGGGAATGTTTTTGGGATCACTCCTGGGGCGCTTCTCCAGTCTTGCGGTTGCGCAAGGAATCGCCTCATACCAACCTGTCACCACCGAGCGCTTACTCCATCCTGAGCCCGGCAACTGGCTGATGTATCGCGGAACGTACAACGGTTGGGGCTACAGTCCGCTTGAGCAAATCACAACGAAAAACGTGGGAAGACTCGTCCCAGTCTGGACATTTTCCACCGGCGTCGAAGAAGGCCATCAGTCTCCTCCCATCGTCAACAATGGATTCATGTTCATTACAACGCCGAAAAATCAGGTGATAGCGCTCGATGCACGGACAGGAGAGCAACTGTGGCGCTACAAACGTGAATTGCCAGAAGACCTCTTCCAGTTGCACCCGACCAATCGCGGCGTCGCCTTGTATGGCGACAAAGTGTTTCTTGCAACTGTTGACACCCACTTGCTGGCGCTGAATGCCCGCACTGGCGAGGTTGAATGGGACCAAACCGTTGAGAATTACCTTACTGGTTATTACATGACCCTGGCGCCGCTGGTTGTACGCGGCAAAGTTATCATCGGCGTGTCCGGCGGCGAACTCGGTATTCGCGGATTCATTCAAGCCTTCGATGCTGAAACCGGAAAATCAGTGTGGAAGACGTACACAGTCCCTGGCTCTGGCGAGAAGGGCAACGAGACCTGGCCAAATGACACCTGGAAGACCGGCGCAGTTTCTATCTGGGTGACAGGAACATATGATCCGGAGCTGAATTTGACCTATTGGGGCACAGGTAACCCCGGACCTTTCATCGGTGAAATGCGCTCGGGAGATAATCTCTATTCCAGTTCGGTCCTCGCCTTGAATGCGGATACGGGCGAGATTAAGGCCTATCACCAGTATCACTGGAACGACTCGTGGGACTGGGACGAAGTCTCGGCGCCGCTGCTGGTAGACGTACAACGGCCCGGCAAATCGTTCAAAGGGCTCGTACACGCGGGGCGCGATGGATATCTCTGGCTGCTGGAAAGGAGCGCTAACAAAATTAACTTTGTAGATGCTAAACCCTTCGTGCGGCAGAATGTCTTTACCAAAATCGATCCCGAAACAGGACGACCAACTTACGATCCAGAACGCATTCCCCACGTCGGTAAACGGGCCGAGTTCTGCCCCTCGGTGTGGGGCGGTAAAGATTGGCCGCCGGAAGGCTTCAACCCCAAGACCGGATACCTGTATATTCCAGCAAATGAAAACCTGTGCGGCGCGATGACCGGCCAAGAAGCAACCTATCAACCTGGTCAACTATATATTGGCGTTGATTTCTCGAAACTCGAATTGCTGCCCAAAGCCGAAGCTAAAGAGCATATCGGCGAACTTCAGGCCTGGGACCTCAATGCCGGAAAAAAAGTCTGGACAGTCAAATTTAAATCTCACAACTGGGGGCCAGTACTCACCACCGGAGGCGGGCTCGTGTTTCAAGGAGGGACAAACGACCGCTACTTTCGCGCCTTTGACGCCAAGAGCGGCAAGTTGCTCTGGCAGCAGCGCACCAACTCTGGCGTCACGGGCGTGCCTACCTCATACGAGATCGATGGAGTGCAATATATTGCCGTCCAATCCGGCTGGGGCGTCGACGCCCAACGCAAGCAAGAATTGCTGGATAAAGCGTTCGGAACAAAAACGTTTGTCCCACAGGGAGGGGTGCTGTGGGTATTTGCGTTGAAGAAATAGAGCAGCGGGGCGCGATAGCTCGCGCCCTCCCCTTACGCGCAGGAAATCAGTTGCTCCTCTGTCACAATCCCATTGACCAACTCATCATTCGGACCGGCAGGAATCTCCGGCCTTACTTGCAGTTCATACGCGAGGGCGACACGCAGCGCGCGCGCGAGCACGCCGCGAAAAGCGCGATCGTAATACCCCTTCCCTCGCCCTAGTCGATGTCCGTGTGGATCGAAGCCGACGCCCGGCGTCAGGACAACATCAGTGACCGCAAGCTCCGCGAGAAGGTCATTGCCTGGTGGAATAAGAATCCCAAAGGTCCCGACAATAAGTTGATCTTTCGGAAAACGCCTGACGAATTCAAGATCCTTTTTGTCGGCAGTGATCCGAGGATAAAAAACTGATTTATTTTGTCTATCGGCTTCTCGCCAAATTGCTTCAGTGACGACCTCATTGTCATCAGCATTGTAAAGAACAACAGTAGAAGCCTGCTGAAACGGCGCGAAAGCCAGCAGCCGTTGCGTAATCGAGCGGCTTTTCTCAGACACTTCCTGGGTCGAAAGACTCCGGCGCTGGGCGCGAAGTTGGGTGCGAAGCTGCTTTTTTTCGAATTGCATAGCAACCCTCATGCTTCCCTCTCCCTGCCAGGGAGAGGGTCAGGGTGAGGGTCACTGAAAATTGAAAATAAACGTTCCGCGACCCCTTCGATATTCGTCAGCACTTCATTGTTCCAAAATCTCACAACGCGATAGCCCTGCGCCGTTAAGAAAGCCGTCCGTTTGAGGTCAGCCTCTACACGTTCTGCATGCTGTCCTCCATCTATTTCAATGACAAGCCAATGTTCCGGGCAGCAGAAATCAACGATAAAGGGAGCAATGAAATGTTGACGACGAAACTTCACACCAATTAACTGTCGATTGCGTAAATACGTCCAAAGCTTCCGTTCAGCCTCTGTCTGGTTCTGCCGAAGACCACGCGCCCGCTCTTGCAGGAGAGATGGAGATTTCATTTTGATTCCCCTCACCCTAGCCCTCTCCCCGTCGGGGAGAGGGAATGTGTTTAGCTCTTTTTTCCGCCGTCTATTCCCGCTCCGGCAAGGTGAACGTCGCCTCCCCAAAAAGGATCTTCTCACCTTTCTGATTTTCTTGCCAGATTTGGCAATCGACTCGCGGTTCTCCGTTCTCACGATATTTACGAGTCACTGTGCCCCGACACGTCAGCAGATCGTCGGGAAAGACGTTAGAAGCAAAGCGAAGCTTCGTCTTGCGAATATCCCATGGTTTATGCAACCAATCGGTCAGGAAGCGATACAAAAACGTCTCATTGAGCGGCCCCTGTTGCACCACGTCGGGCAGACCACGTTCGCGAGCGTAGAGGGGATTTAAATGGAGCGGATTGGTGTCGCGTAAAATGATGGCGATGGGAATATATTTATAGCGGTCCATGGGCCCATAGGTCGCGCTCGGAATCGCCATCCCCTCGTGGACCTCGTCGAAATAGGCTTTTGGACGTGAATCCATCTCCCTTCCCTCACTTGAAGATGATGTACGACTGCGCGCCCCGGATCGCCACAGCTCCGGCTTCATCGGTCACAGTAAATTTGACTTGAGCAACATCGAACGGCCGTTTCCCTTGCTTCTCGTATACGTCAGACACCCCGCTATGGATGGTCAGCGTTTCCCCAACATACAAGGGGCGCAGATATTCCAGCTCTTGTTCCCCGAACATGGCGGTGCCGGTTTTGTAGTCTAAGTAAAAATCTTTTTCCCAATCGAACGCGCGTAAGAGACCAATAACAGTGATGTACGGCGCGAACGACGGAGGGATGACGCGACGTTGATAGCC
>CAZUFQ010000001.1:2020-7358 GCA_964618735.1 uncultured Enterobacteriaceae bacterium | reverse complement strand
TGGCAGTAGGTGTTGTTGTACGACTTACCGGCTTTCGTGGTGGATTTGCCGCGCGCCTGCATCGCCACGAAGTCGCCCTCGGCAATGAAATTATCGGGAGTAATAGTGATGCCGCCGTCAAGCTGTTTGCTGAGCGGGGCCAGCACCTTCTCGATGAATTCTTTCTTGCCGTTGAAGGTCCCTGAAAATGCGGTCGTACCGATCAGCGTCACCCGCACATCGTCAGTCATATTATCCAGAAACGCCTGGCCGTTTCCCTTTCCCAGTTCAGCAAACATGTTTTGAATCAGTGCTTTGTTTTCTGCTGCGCCCATGATGATGCCTCCTTCGCGAATGTTCGGACAGTTCGGACTGTACGCCCGATGTCGTGGTAACGTCAAGTCGACAAGGTTACAGAAACGCCGGGGCGACTTCTGTGACGAATCGCTCAAACTGTCGCGTCTGATTGCGCGTGGGGAAACGAATGCAAATGATACCTGCTCCTGCGTTTACATGCGCACGGATCGTTTCAATACACTTAGCCGGACTGCCCATCGCTACCCACACGTTGAGCAGTGGCTCACTGAAATCCGTCGTGTAATATGCGTCAAGAAACTCTTTTGATTCACGGAGCGCCTGGCGACGGTCTTCGTTAATATGACAGTTATAGTAGAGGCACCGCGGCATCTTACTCACGTCGCGGCCGATCTCTTGCGCCTGACGCTCAATTCGTTCCCACCCAAGCCTAAATGCCTCAGGGGTCGTGAACGTTGTTTGCCAACCATCCGCCATCCGCGCGACGCGGCGCGCAATATGATTCAATAACTTTTCAGACGCGCCAAAAACGTGCGGATTATTGGCAATCCAAATGGGACAGGGTTTCTGCACCGGCTTAGGCTCTATAGTCAAATTTTTAAACTTGAAGAATCGTCCCTGGTGACTGACGTTATCCTCCGCCCATAACTTCTTGAGAATCTCAATGCCTTCTTCCATCCGATGCGCGCGCTCGGAGAGATCGAGCCCCATTGCCTCCCATTCCAGCTCCGAATCGCCGGCTCCTTGTCCGCGCCCACCCTGACACGCCACCATAATCGATCGTCCCTCGCATACCACGTCGAAGCTTGCCCATTGATACGCCAACAAAATGGGATGCCGCAGCGGAAAACTGGCGAAACATGCCGGTCCAAGATTGACTCGCTCAGTACGCGCCGCTACAGCGGACAAGAGCGTAATCGCCTCTAATCTAGGCTTCGCCGCAATACTATCCCCTGCCCAGATCGAATCGAAGACGCCAGACTTTTCCGCCTCGACGCTGAGGTTCAGCATCTCCTTCACTGTTGTGAGCCCCAAGACAACTCCCCGATTCGGGAGAGTAAGACCAAAGCTGACCTGTTTAGCCATAAGCGGGCCCTCCTTTGCGATTTAACTCCCTTCACAAACTACATCTTCTGCATCACCTGCACGGCAAATTCATCTAACATTTCGTGATCTCCTCCCACCGCTACTTGCTTCACACCCAACGCCGCCATCCGGCGAATCCGCTCGCGAATCTCCTCAGGTGTCCCAGTTAACGATGTCTCTTTAATCATGCGTTCCGTCACGAGCGAGGCATGGGATGGCTTGAACTCGCTGACATAGCCGCTGTAGAGATCCAGATGGCGAGTTTCGATGGGTGCGTTGGGCGTGACATATGCATCTCTAAAGGCCATGAGTTCGTCACGAATGTCCGCAGGCAATTCTTGAGGATCTTTGACCGAGAGGGCAAAAATATTGCACTCTGATACAACGAACGGACCCACAGCTTGCTGGAGTTCAGCTAAACTCTCACCAGGTTTGCTCATATGAAAAGCGGTAAGGACCAAGATGTACAAGTCTTCCAGTCGTTTCCCCGCGCGCTCGGCCCCACGGCGGACATGGTTGAGTGTGTACTCCAACAGACTATCCCCTACTGTGCCAAACAGGATTACCCCGTCGCCGATTTCCCCAGCCAACTCCAGCGTCCGTGGTCCACTCGCGGCCACATAAATCGGGACTGGATCTTTGAGGTTAATAATACCGTTGTCAGGATTAAGGAAGCGTATCATGCGGCTTCGTTGCCCTTCCCGATACGGGATGGTTTCGCTATGCAGAAGCCCACGACATACTTCTACGTGATTACGCAGTTCCCCGAGCGTGGCGGCGGGCATCCCGAGCATGCGCCGAGAGGTGTTGCCAGTGCCGATGCCCATGACCACCCGACCTGGGGCAAGGATGTTGAGAGTAGCAAAATTGCAGGCAGTCACTGGGGCAATGCGAGCACTGGGATTGGTGACATTGGTGCCGAGCTTTATCGTCTTCGTCGTGGTAGTGCTCAGGGCTAAACATTGGAAGGCGTCGGCCCAGACCATTTGCGAGTCGCCTACCCAAGCGTGGGTAAACCCCTTGCTTTCCGCAAAGGCTACGTCCTTGCTCGTCTCGATAGTGGGAAGAAAAATTACACCAAAATCCATCGTCTCTTCCTTCAGTCTTACTTGACAAAAATGACGCCGAAGTGATTATCGGTGACTTCTCCACTGTTGCTTACAAAAAATTGGAGGTGATCAGCCCCGTGGCTCCGGCAAACTGCCCTTCGCCCCGCTCGACCTTCCAGATCACCGAACCGTGTTTCAATTGAGGATCAGCGCTCGGTCCGATGTAGCCCTGCCCAACCGTGCTGAAGTATAGCCTGTGTCCTTTTTCTCCAAACATGATGGAGCCGACTTCTTGGAAGGATGTTTCCGCAGTGAAGGTCACCTGCGACTCAAAGCTGGCTTGACCGCTGCTCGTAGTTTCGAGGCTGCCATGTACGCCGTTAGCTCCCACTTCGGTTGTAATCGTGCAACTCTGGGCCGTCGTTGCCGCCTTGAGCACAGTGCCGGCCTCATTAGCTGGGACCGCCTTTCCCTTGAATTGCATTGTGTACAGAATCTGCGCCACGTCTGCTCTCCTCACTTCATACGAATTTCAAAATATCCTTACTCTTTCACATGGAAGCCCGGAAGAGGGCCATTGGTGACTTTTGCCAAGGGAAAGCAAAGGACAAAATAGTCTAGGGTCAGAAGACAAGAAAGAGAGGCTGGAAGGCAAGAGGGAAAACAGCCTAGAGCGCGTCTCAGGCAGCATTGAGATTGAGGCTGTTTCTTCAATTCGGCAAGCCGGCTATAGTGCTTACGGTGAATGCGACAAGAACAAAAAGACCGAGGAGCCTATGAGCACAACATTGTATCTCGTGTATGATGGTGAGGTCTTCCATCCTGAGGAACCAGTCGCGTTAACTCCTGATACAAGAGTACGGGTAACGATTGAAGTGATTGAGACAGTGAAGCCGCAACCTCAGTCTTTCCTCAAAACGGCGCGGACCCTTCACCTTGAGGGTTCGCCAGACTGGTCCACCCGTCTGAAGGAAGAACTGTATCCAGAGCCGCCTGATGCTGACAAGTGAAGTCTTTTTGGATACAGCTTACGCTATCGCTCTGTCCTCGCCCAAAGATGTGTACCATGCCCGAGCAGAGACGCTCGCCGATGAGTTGGAGCAACATCAGGTTCGGTTGTTGACCACACGGGCGGTTCTTCTCGAGATCGGCAGCGCCCTTGCCCGACAACGGTTCCGCAATGCGGCCGTTGCCTTGCTTGACGCGCTAGAACATGATCCTACCGTGGAAATCGTTCCCCTCTCGGAGCCGCTCTTTGCGAGAGCCGTTCAATTGTATCGTGCTCGACCAGACAAAGAGTGGGGACTCACAGACTGTGTTTCTTTCGTAGTCATGATGGACCGTGGTCTTACTGAGGCTCTCACGACGGACGATCATTTTCGCCAGGCTGGATTCCGCGCGCTCCTGCTCGACGGAACAGGTCCGTAGGCTGGGATAACCATCCTCGGTAAGTAAGAGAGAAGAAAGAGTAAGAACAGAAAGGCCCATCAAAAATTGGAGGAAGAAAAGATGAGAGCGACAACGCTGGCCGTTCATCAAACTGTCACAAGGGCATGCTGCTAATGGGGTGTCGCAGGCAATTCTTGTGGAGAATGTTGAACGTATGATTCAGATGATTCTACACGAGTGAAATCGGTGGGAGTCACACTTTGCTCAACCGAAGCAGCGTTTGCGGGTTGGTTGGCAGTGAATGTGGCGGGCTGCGGACTATTTACTTCAAACACGAGCCGTCCAGCAGCGTCTTGGGCTTGGATACGCGTCGCCACTTCGACGGGGATTTGCATAGGTCGTTCGTTCGGAAATTTTCCTTCTTCGAGAGACGGACGGAGATAGAACTGAGACGGCTCAACGATATCCATCTGACTCTTCAGCGTCAGGTCAAGATACCACTGCCGCCGCATGAAATCAGGGTTGAAAAAGAATTGTTGTTCTTCAGGGGTCCACTGTTTCAGCCGGTGATTGTCTCGCACACTGAATGTTAGCGTATCAGAGGCAATGTCCCAATACGTAATCAACAACGGACCATAGCCTCGTTCGCCTATTGTAGGATTAAACATTGTTGTCATTCGCACTTCAACAAACGCTAACTTTCCGTCAGGCCCATATTGCTCCATCCGCAGCGGATAAAAGGAGTGCTTCTCTAACCAGTAGAGTATGCGTGGCGCATAATAATTGGGAATCCACTCTTCACGCGATCGTGCTTCCACTACGTAACATTCGACACCGCTATCGGCCGTGTAATGGGGATAGGCGTCGCCCATTAATCTGAGGTCAGAGACTTTTGCTTCGCGTAAAACACCATCGTTCTGAGTTCCGATCATGACTGTGGGCCGCGTCACCGGAAACCGTACAGTCTGGTGTAACACGTCCGTACCAACAAAACGCCAGGAAAATTCCCATGCGTCACGCCCGGTCGAGTCATCCGCTGTTTGCGCCTGATTGGGAAATTTATCTTGTCTGCGGTTCGGCGCTTGATGACGTACGCGCCGGATAGATGGGGTGTACATGAAGGACTCTTCCTTCTTAGGGAACTCTTTATCCGTTCGGTAGCGGATCGTCATTCGTTGCGACCCCTCTGCATCGGGAGGAGAAACATTTTGGCTGAGATAGCGATAAAGTTCTTCACCAGGCTTGCGAACGAATTCAGCCTCCACACCCTGAGGATCGGCGTAATTCATGAGCCCGATCGCTTTCCCAGGATTCATAAACACACCCTGCGGGGTGATAGAACCCCAGAGATTGGCGAACATGCACGACCAGCGCGGGCGTTGAGAGAACTCCATAAGCCGATACCCCATCTCTTCAGCAGTATAGGGGGCCGTAAATGGATAGGCTTCAGCCGGCATATAGGGAATTGTTGAGGAGCGCGGCGTGTCCGTCGCAAGATCAACCTCGCTTAGTTCTTGCGG
>CAZUFQ010000001.1:0-1920 GCA_964618735.1 uncultured Enterobacteriaceae bacterium | reverse complement strand
TTGTTGAGGAGCGCGGCGTGTCCGTCGCAAGATCAACCTCGCTTAGTTCTTGCGGTGAGAGATCATCGACTGTTTTCCAGGTGCGCGTCTGCGCGCTAGAGGAATCTGCCGCGAATGTCGCGTTCATTCTTCCCATAGCAAGCCCGAGCGTTATCACCACCGTTAACAAAGCAGGGCTCACACAAAAAGTCATCAAAAAGAAATTCGTTCGTGTTCTCATGATCCCCGCGCCATTTGAGCAGAAGAGCTTTAATGTGACTCCCCAGTATCAGGATTGCCCTCGTCAGTTTTTTATAAAGGATAGTATCTTTTCCGGCAAGGGAGGAAACGGGCATGTTTCTTCGAGAGAAAAGAACCTTCCTCGTACCCAGGTTCTGCCTGGGACGGAGGCGGTGGGCTAGTGCAGTTTCCCAACGCCTCTTGGAGAGACCAATGTAGGGGTCCGATTCATCGGACCCACCCAAGGGCTTGATCAATCAAACCCCTACCCCTGCATTGGCCTGATCGAGGAGCACCGTAGTCCCCAACAAGTTTCCTACAGATGCACTAGGCTACTTCTTTCCTATCGTCTCTCGATAGAGCTGTATATATTGCCGCGCCGATGCATCCCAAGAAAAATCTTGTGTCATCGCGTTGTGTTGCAACTGTCGCCACGCTGCTTTGTCGGCAAATACTGACACCGCGGCTTGCACCGCCCCAAGCAATGCTGCTGCAGTCGGTTCTCTGAACACAAATCCAGCGCCGTGGCGCGTCGTCGGATCAAACGGCGAGACAGTGTCGCGTAACCCGCCAGTCGCTCGCACGACAGGGATAGCTCCGTAACGCATGGCGTACATCTGGGTCAAACCACATGGCTCAAAACGCGAAGGCATCAGCAGACAATCAATACCCGCCTGAATTTGATGCGAGAGCACGTCACTGAATCCCAACCGCACTCCTAACCGATTGGGATATTGCCTTGCCAGGGCGACCAGTAATCCCTCATAACGTCGCTCGCCTGAGCCGAAGATAACAACATCGGCATTGAGAGCAAACATGCCTTCTAATGCGCCAGTCACCAAGTCGACGCCTTTCTGTTCGGCCAACCGGGTAACCATTCCGAGAAGCGGAATCTCCGGGTCCTCTACCAAGCCAAACATACGCAGGAGAGCCGTTTTACACGCACGTTTACCGGTCACATCATCAGCGGAGAATTGCGCGACCAAGGCGGCATCGCTCGTAGGATTCCAGGCTATATAGTCAACACCATTTAGAATACCGACAAGCACCTCCCGACGCTCGCGCAACACTCCATCGAGACCGTAGCCAAACTCCGCCGTGCAGATCTCCTCGGCGTAGGTCGGACTCACCGTCGTCAACGCGTCGGCATAGTACAAGCCAGATTTCATGAAGTTCATCTGACCATAGAACTCAACGCCGACGGGCTGAAAAAGCTGGGGAGGAAGCCCGGTCATCCTAAACACCGACTCTGGGAAAACACCTTGATACGCAAGGTTATGGATCGTGAAGATGGTCGCTGCCGTCGTCAGGCGACTGTCCAGTCCGGGAAGAAAACGGAGATAAGCAGGCACGAGTCCGGTATGCCAATCATGGCAATGAATGATCTGCGGAAACCATTCAAGCCGCCCCATGAGCGCAAGCACGGCCCGACAAAAGAAAATAAACCGGAAGGCGTTGTCGCCATACTCGACGCTCGCGTCGCCATACAGGCCAGGACGCCCAAAGTATTCTTCCTGCTCTATAAAGTAGACTGGAACGATTTCCGCTCCATCTTTCTGAGGTAAAGCTCCTTGCCAGACGCGAACAGAACGATCGCCAAAGACTAAGGGGACAGAAAGATCTTCGATAACAAGCTTCAAGGGAAATGACTGAGCACGCACAGACTGATACAGCGGCATCACAATGCGGACGTCGCAGCCA